>JAFKFP010000316.1 GCA_017308185.1 bacterium
GAACTCGAATGTCTTATTCCGCTTCTCGAGCTCGGCCTGCCAGCCCGGCACGTTGGGGTTCACGAAATCGTCGTGTTCCGCCCAGATGCCGAGCAGCGGCGCGCTGAGGTTGTCCCAATCGAACTGCACGGCGGGGTGGCCGCCGTAGAAATCCACGCATGCGCCGACGTCCTTACCGTTCGAACATGCGGCGAAGAGCGCAAGGGCGCCGCCCATGCAGAATCCCACCGTCCCGACGGGGCCACCTGGCAGACCCTTGAGATACGCGACGGCGCCGTCCATGTCCTTGTCGGCCTGGGGGATATTGAGTGCCATGAGCATCTTTCCGGCCTCATCCGGCTCGGCCACGACTTTGCCGTGGTAGAGGTCCGGGGCGAGTGCCGTGAAGCCTTCGGCGGCGAAGCGATCGGCGATGCCTTTGATGTTGCCGTTGAGGCCCCACCACTCCTGTATGACGACGACGCCCTTGCCAGTGCCGCTCGCAGGTTTCGCGAGATACCCATCGGCGGTGCCGCCGTTCGATGCAAAGCTGACGATTTCGCCCATTCATACCCTCCTCGTTGTGCAATGCGTGTCGGCCAAGTCTACGCTGTTTCGCCCGGGCGGGCTGTTGGTGCCAGTGCCAGTCACTCCGCCAGCGCGCCGATGCACTGCTCGCGGATGGCCCAGAGCGAGTCGAGGGTGTGGCCGGGATAGGCGCCGGCGGCGATACGGCCGGCGAGGAAGCGGCGGTGGAAATCGCGCTTGTAGGCGGTGGTCTGCTCCGGCGTAATGGCCTCTTCGGCGAGGAAGCGAGTGATCGGTTCGACGCCGAACGGGACGACACGCGTGACATCGAGCCGTCCGCCTTCGAACGCAAGGTAGCAGTGCGCCTCGGGGATGGATTCGAGGCCGTGTTGGGCGAGAGCGGCGCCAACTCCGGGCGTGTTCGCTTCCGTCATTTCGTAGATCCCCGTGCGAAGCTCGACGCCGTCGACGTCTTGTTCATCGAGGAGGCGCTTCAGAAGTGCGTGCTTCGTGCTGCACGTGCCGCGCCGCTCTTCGAGGACGCAAACCTCGTTGGCCGGGTTGGTATTGCGTCCGTACGGAAGCTGCCAGAGTGTGACGGCGGCTGACTGACACGAATGGCACCCATATCGCTTGAACGCCCGCGAGATGGGGCCTGCAGCGAGGAGCGGCGCGTTCGGGAGATGGCCAATCGACATCGTCCCACTGTAGCAAGCTTCGGAGCATCTGCTCATCTGGACGAGGACTACAGCCAGGTCTTGAAGTACTCCATCACGCGCGATTCCTGGTACTCGAGCCCGGCCTGGTCGCGCGGCATGTGGCGCTCTTCGGGGAAGATGAGAAGATCATAGGGCCGCTGGGCATCGGTAAGTGCGCGAATGAGCCGCGCGGTGTGCCGGAAGTGGACGTTCTCGTCGACCATGCCGTGGACGAGGAGCAGCTTGCCTTCGAGCTTTGCCGCATGCGTGAGCAGACTGCCGTCGCGGTAGCCGTCCGGATTGCTGGCGGGCGTGGACATGTAGCGCTCGGTGTAAGCGGTGTCGTAGCCGCCCCAATCGGCAACCGGCGCACCGGCGACGCCCACCTTAAAGAGATCGGGGCGCCGGAGCATGGACATCACGGTCATATACCCACCGTAGCTCCAGCCATACATGCCGATTGCCTCCTGGTCAGCGATGCCGCGTTCAATGAGCCATTCGACACCCGCCGCCTGGTCATCGATTTCCACCGTGCCCATGCGGCCGGCGAGGTGGGCTTCAAATGGGAGGCCCCGGCCACTGCTCCCACGATTGTCGAGCTTGAACACGACAAAGCCATGCTGGGCCAGGTACTGGGCCCGAAGGTCGACGGTGAGCGACCATTCGTCTGCAACGCGCTGAGCGTGTGGGCCGCCATATACCGAGACCACGACGGGATAGCGCACGCCGGGCTCGAAGCCGTCGGGACGGTACAACGCGCCATACAGCATGGTGCCATCGGCGGCTGGCAGTTCAACGAGACCTGGCGGCGTGAGGCCGAGTGTTTCCGCGTCCACGCCATCGTTCGAAAAGAGCACCGCTTGGAGTGCGCCATCAGCATCACGGAGCGTGATCGCAGGCGCGTGGTCGAGCGAGCTGTGGACGTCGAGGAAGTGTGCGCCATCGCGGCTCATCACCGCCCCGTGCCAGCCCGGTTCGATCGTGAGCCGTGTGATGTCACCCCCATCGAACGAGACCACATACAGGTGGCGTTCGAGCACCGAGGCTTTCGTGGCCGTGAAATAGAGCAGGCGGCGGTCCTCGTCGACGTGAACAACTGACGTGACGGCCCAGTCGCCGGACGTTACCTGGCGTACTCGCCGGATTTGAGGAAGCGCAGGCCGCTGTCCAGGTTGAGCCACGGCTGCTGATGCTCTTCGATGAGACATCGTGAGGCGCCCGCGGCATCGAATACGAGGAGTCGTGCAGTCTGCTGATCGCGGGAGAGGAGCGTCGCGGTGAGGACGCCGTCAGGGCGCCAGGCGACGCGCGCGAGATAGATGTCGGTGTCAGCGCCAAGGTCCATCCATGCTGTGGCGCCAGTTGCGAGTTCGACGACGCCCAACCGCACGGTGGCGTTTGGTCCGCCGGCGAAGGGGTACCGGTGTTGCTCGATATCGATGCCATCTTTGCCCTGGTGGACAATGGGGTA
This sequence comes from bacterium, assembly GCA_017308185.1. Classification (GTDB taxonomy): domain Bacteria; phylum Chloroflexota; class Dehalococcoidia; order Tepidiformales; family Tepidiformaceae; genus JAFKFP01. The sequence goes on from JAFKFP010000316.1 coordinate 2,677, forward strand.
CTCGGCGATGACGCGGCTATCGGTTTGCTGGAACGCGATGTGCGTGCCGTCGGGACTCCACCAGAACCCGTGGTCGCGGTCGAGTTCTTCCTGGGCGATGAACTCCGCCAGGCCGTTCGTGATCGTGTCGCCGGCGCCGGTAGTGAGCTGCACAGGCCGCGCGCTGCCATCGATCGGGGCAACGAACAGTTCATTGTCCCGGACGAAGGCAACCATGCGGCCGTCGCGGCTGAGTTGTGGGTCGACGGCTCCCTCGATCCCCGAAAGCTCTCGCATCTCGCCGTCACCGATCTTCACCTGGAGGCGGCCGGGTGCGGGAATGAGGAGCACGGGAGGGTCGGCATCACGCGCGAACTGGTAGGAGGTCACGCCGAGTTCGCGGAGGCGGAGCCGTTCGCGCCGCAGTTCTTCCTCCCTCGAAAGATTCGCTTCATCGGCGGACGATGGCGATGGGCCGGCGATGATCGCGCGCTCGCCGGTTGCGATGTCGTACCGCCAGAGGCTGCGCACGAGCGATCCTTCCTCGCTAAACAGGTACGTGACACTACGGCCATCGGGCGTGAATCCGAGTCCGCCCGGGACCGTCATGCCGGGCCGCGGCATCCTGGCGACCAATGGTATGTCGAGGTGTTCGTGGGGCCGGGTCACGATCTGGGCGCCTCCCGCTGGATGGCTTCGATGTCTTCTATCGATTTCGGAATGCCGGCGCTCAGGACCTCGCTGCCGTTCGCGGTCACGCAGACATCGTCTTCGATACGAATGCCGCCGAAATCGAGCATCTGATCAACGCGCGGCCAATTGACTTCGGTGCGGTAGCGCTCGCGCCAGTGAGCATCGGTGAGCAATGCGCGGATGAAGTAGATCCCCGGCTCAATGGTGATGACGTAATTCTCTTCGAGGGGGAGGTCGGCGCGCAGCCACTTAAGTCCGAAGCGGTCGCTCGGCGCCCGGCCGGCCAGGCAGCCGCCGGCATCGTGCGTCGAAAGACCGAGCATGTGCCCAAGGCCGTGGGGGAAGAAGATGGCGTGCGCATCGCATTCCACCAGTTCGGCCGGGTCCCCGCGCAGGATATCCAGGTCAACCAGCCCCTCGGCGATTGCATGCGCCGCGCGCATGTGAAGGTCGCGGTATTCGATTCCAGGGCGGACTGCGTCAATGGCTTCTTGCTGTACGTTGGCCACCAGCTGGTAGAGGTCGCGCTGGATGCCGTCGAAGCGGCCGGAGACGGGGAAGGTGCGGGTGATGTCTGCGGCATAGCCATTCCACTCGGCTGCGGCGTCAATGAGCACGAGGTCACCGTCGCGCAGTTCGCGTGTCCCGGGTGCGAAGTGCAGCACAGCACCGTCAGCACCCGTGCCGACGATGGAGCCGTAGGCGGTGCGCGGCGACCCGGCGCGGGCGAACTCCACTTCGAGCTCAATCTGCAGCTGGCGTTCGGTCATTCCCGGCCGCGCGCATGTTGTCCAACTCATCGGCATCCTTCGCGCGGCGGGCTTCGGCGACGGATTCAGACAGGGCAGCCGAGCGCGACTCGTCAATATCCGGTTCGAGCGAGTGCCAGGCCCGCGAGCCGTAGGCAGCGGGCCGACGCACGAGGTCGTGGTTGCCGGCCACGGTGAACGGGCGGCCGCGGCGCTCCTCAAGCCATCCATCCAATTGTTGGGTGGGCCGAACGCGATCGAGGCTGGACATCGCACTGAGACTTTGGAATGAGACGCCGTCACCGGACCAGATACGTTCTTCCTGTGACGGCTGAGGGGCGAAAAGCGTCCAGCCGTCATCGGGGTCGAACGCAAGCGTCGAGCCGGGTACTTCAACTCCTGCGAGGTAGCGGAACTCGGGGTGTCCATGAAACGGGAGGGACTGATCGGTGCCCGCGATAGGAAGCGGCACGCCGGAGGCGATGAGCAAACACGACGTATCGCCCTGGCGCGCCTGGTGGTTCGCAAGGCGTTCGCGGCGAGTGGCGGGGGATGCGGACATGGAAGCAAGTGTAGCTGTTGGACACGACTAGCCGGTACCGGCGCAGAGAGATGCGACGTTATACTTGCGGGATGGGGTTGTACGTGGCGTACTTCCGGTTCAGGCCGGGGACGAATGTGCTGCAGGGGCTCGAAGCGTTCGAGCGGCGGAAGACGTTCGAGCATCCACACCAGGCCACCGTGCAGGGGGAGTACTGGGTCAACGCGCCAGAAGATCAGCCGCAAGTGGTGCTGGTCTGGGAAGCCGATGACGAAGGCGCGGGGGATTATTACGAAGCCGCCTGGGGCGACCTTTTCGAGATAACGATCGCACCGGCAACCCGACCGGTGAGCGAACTACCAGAGAACCTCCCAGAGATTGCAGATCGGCGGTAGCCGGCATCTCACAGCCCATACACATGAAATGATTGCGGAGGGCCGTTTATGGACGAACTTGTGCCGCGACCAGGGCACCGGGTCATCGTTTGCGGGCCGAGCTGTTCGGGGAAATCGACCCTGGCCGCACGCCTCGGTGAGACGCTCGGCCTTCCGTTCATCGAGCTCGACGCGTTGTTTTGGCGCCCAAACTGGAAAGAGCCGACGGAGGAGGAATTCGCCGCGCAGATCGACGAAGCCACGGCGGGCGACCGCTGGGTGGTGGCCGGAAACTACATTCGCCATATGACACCAATCGCATGGCCGCGCGCAGACACGCCTCTTCCTGCGGCTCGC
>JAFKFP010000317.1:0-3100 GCA_017308185.1 bacterium
GTTCGAACCACCGCCCGCCGCCACCACCCCGTCCGGCTCGCCCATCGCCCGCACGCAGTCTTCCTCGAACGGGTGGGGCCGCCCCGCCGCCCAGGCTGCTCCGGCCGGCACAATCAGGCTCGCACCCTCCGGCACGACGGGCAGCAACGCGTCCGCAGCCTCTGGTCCGAGCGCTGCCGCCACCTGTCCCAGCTTGAGCTTCGTCGCCCACTGCATCCCATTGCTCACCAGCTTGATGATCGCCAGCGAATCCGCAGGCTCCCAGGGCGCCATCGTGTGCCCGAGTTGCTCAAATTCGAACGGCTTCGGCTGCGTCTCGATCGCCGCGTTGATGCCCGTCGCGTACGCTTCGAGCGTAGCCCGTGCGCGCGGCGATTGGCGCTTCCACTCCTCCGCGGCCAGCCGTGCGAACCCGAGTGTCCGGTTCTGCTGGTCTAGTCCGAGCAGGCCGCGATTCAGCAGCACCGCTGCCCTGCCATGCGCCATCTGCCGGATGAGCTCTATCTGCCACAGCCGGTCCTGCGCCATGCAGTATCCCTGCGCGAAGAAGGCATCCGCCGCCGATTCCGCCCGGATATGCGGGATGCCCCACCGGTCCCGGACGATCGTGACCGTCCCATCGAGCCCTTTGGCCTCGAGCGTCCCGTCGTTGATTGAAAGGCAGTCTTTCGGGTCCACGTGCGGCCCCCTCGTCACAGTTGGTGTTTGTTCTACACCGTTTCGTCGCGCCGCGCGCCCCCGGGTCGCGTAGGGACCACGGCCGTACTGGGCCTGCGGCACGAAAGAGAAATCCTCCACAGATGCGGCCGCTGATTTCGCCCGGGCTCGGGCGGCGGGGACGTTGAACATGCGCGCCAGCAGGTCCGTCATCGATCCCCGTGGCGCGCCTGCAGTGTTCGTCGTAAGCCAGCCAGCCCGGCCGGAACTAGACCCTCGCCTACGAGACCAGCGTCCCCAGCACCTTCTCGATGTGCTTCAGGTCGCCCTGCGGCATGCTGATGCTTGGCAGGTCGACGCCCAGCTGGCGACGCTCTTCGAGGCCTGCCGCCACCGTTTCGAGGTCGCCGTAGATCGCTGTCTCGTCCAGCATCTTGTCGCCCATGGCGGCCATAATCTCCGGGTTCGTCCCAAACGGCCGCGGCTTGTGCTCCTCCGCAGCCTTACGCATTGCCGCCACCTCGTCGCCGAAGCCGTTGCGCGTCAGCATCTCATGGTAGAAATCGCCCATGTTTGTCACGTACCACGAAATCGGGCCCGCCGCCTGGACTTTGGCCTCTTCCACGTTCGGGTTCAACACAACCGTCAGCGAGGCGACGCACTCCACGGCATCGGCCGGGCGCCCGGCCTCCTGGGCGGCCTTCGAGACTGTCGCCTTGCCCTCCATGAACTTCGATTTCGGCCAGTAGATGGGCATCCAGCCATCCGCCACGCCCGCCAGGCTCTGCATGCTCTTCGGCGAAATCGATGCGACATAAATGGGGATGTGCTTGCGCACCGGGTCAAACAGCAGCTTGAAGCCGCGCTGCAGCTTGAAGATCTCACCGTCGTAGAACACCTTTTCGCCGCTCACGATCATGTTGATGATCTCGACGTACTCCTTCGTGCGCTGGATCGGTTTCGAAAACTTAATGCCGTGCCAGTGCTCGATCACCCGCGCCCCCGACGTGCCAAGCCCCAACACCACCCGGCCGCCCGAAAGCTCATCCAGCGTCGCCGCCGTCATCGCCAACACCGCCGGCGACCGCCCGTAGACCGGCGCGATGCCCGTACCGATGTTGATCTTGTTGGTCGCCAGGGCCAGCTGCGTCAGGAGCGAGAACTGGTCACGCCCCCACGTCTCCGCCGTGAAGACCGATTCCACGCCCACCTCTTCGGCCACCTTCACCCGCTCGATGATCGCCTTGTTCTGTTCAGGGTTTCCCGCGAAACCAACACTCACTGCAAGCCGCCGCGCCATCCTGACACCGCCTGATTCTCGTATTTGTCCTTCTGCTTAATGGGACAGGCGAAGCCTAGCAAACCACCACGTGCCCGGCAACGTAAATTCAGTCTTCAACTCACTGCGCGGCCAATAACTGGTATTGACGTCAGCACACTCTGCAGGTATACCTTCCGCAATTCGAACGATGCTCATCGCTGAGGGGAGATTGGCTTCATGGATCGAACTAACTACTGGACTCGCCGCCTGGGACGCCGCGGGTTTCTTGCCGGCGCTGGCACCGCCGGTGCAGGCCTTGCTGCACTAGCACTCGCTGGTTGCGGCGATGACAACAGCAACAAGAAGACACCGGGCGCCAGTGCGACCACTCCAAACGGCAGCGCAACCGCCAGGCCAAGCGCATCCGGTTCGCCCGGTGCGAACCCCACCGATATCCCTGATTCACTCAAGACCGGCGTCGAAAACCTGCGTCAGGGCAACATCTTCGCCAGCATGAACCCGTACAAGGGCCTCGATAGCGGCGCCCTCTGGGGTTTCACCGTCTTCGATCACCTGTGGGGCACACCCCGGTCCACCGGCGCGCCACAGCTCATGCTCGCGAAGACCAAAGAGCAGCCCGACCCGACGCATATCACCTTCACCATCCCCGGCGATGTCACCTTCCACGACATTCCCCCGGTCAGTGGCCGAATTCTCAAGGCTTCGGACATCAAGATGAGCCTCGAGACGGCGGCGAAGCAGACGAAGATCTCGCAGACCGCCTGGTGGACCACCGTTTTCGACCACTGCGAAGCGCCCGACGACACCACCATCACCATCGTCCTCAAAAAGCCCGACGCCTGGACCTTTAGCTCCGTGAACGGCGCCACCGCCATCAACTCGTCCATCATCCCTGCCGAGCTCCTCGCCAACGTCGACCTGATGGACAACACAGTCATCGGCAGCGGCCGCTACCAGTACGAAAGCTCCGATGGTCACAGCACCAACTTCAAGCTCAAGCGATTCGACAAGTGGCGCATCAAGGGCCAGCCCTGGCTCGCGGGCCTCCAGTACAAGCTCATCCAGCAACAGGCGGCCGCCGATGCCGCCTTCACCGCCGGTCAGATAGATCGCCTCGCCACCGTCAACCAGCTTGAGACCCAACAGCTCCAGCAAAAGCTC
>JAFKFP010000317.1:3113-5675 GCA_017308185.1 bacterium
GCGCGCCAGGACGTCAGCGAAGCCCTCGTCCGCAAACAATTTGCCGACCTCATGTACCAGGGCGCCGCCATCCCCCAGGGCCCCGTCCCGTCCGCCTTCAAGAGCTACGCCCTCTCCCAGGCCGACCTGGCCCAGACCTGGAACAAAGAAGACATCAAGGATGCCAAGCAGAAGCTTAGCGCCGCCGGCTTCGATACCACCCACCAGTACGAACTCAAGTACTACACCCCTGGTGACGCCCCCGCTGCCTTCGCCCAGATCGTCGGCAAACAGCTCCAGGAAAACCTCGGCATCAATATCAAGCTCGTCGGCGAAGACTTCGGCACCTGGCTCGCGAACTCACTCTACGGCGGCAACTTCGATGGTTTCATCTCCTTCCCATCCATCGCCTACGACGACCCGGAGACCTACATCAGCCAGTGGTCTGACCCGAACGCCGGCCGTCCCAACTGGGCCCACTTCCACGACGACACCATCAACGACCTCATCGCCAAGCAGGGCCAGACGCTCGACGACACAGAGCGCGAGAAGCAGTTCATCGAACTCCAAAAGACTGGCTGGGAACACGGCGTCCCCTACCTGGACCTGGTCTCGCCGACCAGCAACACCGTCATCCAGTCGTATCTGAAGAACGTCCCGTCCAACGATGGCCTCTGGGACAACTACACCGGAACCACCTACATCGATAAGTCCTGAGCGGAGCGAAGCATGCGCCAGTACACCCTGCGCCGGTTGGCCTATTTGCCTTTGATCATCGTGCTCGTGGCCGTAGTCACGTTCTTCACCCTGCGTCTGCCGTGGTCCCAGGATCCGGTCACACTCGTCTCAACTCCGCAAACAACCCCCGAGCAGCAGCAGGCCATCCGCCACGAGTGGGGCCTCGATAAACCCGTCGGCCAGCAGTTCGCAGAATGGGTCGGTGACCTCTTCCGCGGCGATCTCGGCAAGACCTTCCAGGGCCGTCAGCCCGTCTGGCCTCAGATAACCTCCCGCTTCCCCGTGACCTTCGAGATCCTCATCCTCTCCGTCCTCTTCAGCACCATCTTCGGCGTCACCTTCGGCGTCATAACCGCAGTCAAACAGAACACCCCGGTCGATTACGCTTTCCGCGTCTTCGCGGTCTTCGGCCAATCTATCCCCGAGTTCTTCCTGCTCATCCTGCTCATCGTGTTGCCCTCGATCTGGTGGAACTATGCACCGCCCGTCGGCGGTCACGTCTCTATCTTCCAGCACCCCTGGGAGAACATTCGCCTCTACGTCCCGCCCACGCTCGTCCTCGCAATCGGCGGCTCTGCCGGCATGATGCGTGTCACCCGCTCCACCCTCATCGAGGTGTTCAGACAGGATTTCATGCGCACCGCCCGCGCCAAAGGCCTCGCCGGCAACATCGTTGTGCTCCGGCATGGACTTCGAAACGCTCTCATCCCCATCGTCACCATCATCGGCTACCACATATCCGCACTCTTCTTCGGCGCGCTCATCCTCGAACAGATCTTCAGCCTCAACGGCCTCGGTCAGTTCCTGTACACCTCGCTCCTGAACGCCGATTTCCCCGTCATCGAATTCCTTGTCATCTACTCCGCCATCGTCATCGTCGTCATGAATCTCCTCATCGATCTCTCATACGCCTTCCTCGACCCACGGATCCGGTACACATAATGGCCACCCAGTCTACCGTCAGCATCTCCTCCCCCGAACTCGGCCTCTGGAAGCGTCCCAGCGCCCTGCGCCGCATGGGCCGCCTCTGCTGGCAGTACCCCACAGGCGTCTTCGGCATCGTCGTCCTCGTCGGCTTCATCTTCCTGGGCATCTTCGGGCCCGCCATCGCCCCCTATGACCCCCGCGGCCTTTCAGTAGGCACGCCGCTCACCGGCCCCAGCGCACACCACTGGTTCGGGACGAACTCACTCGGCCAGGACATCTTCAGCCGCATCCTCGCCGGCGCGCGCATCTCCCTCCAGATCGGCGGCGCGACCGTGCTCATCGGAGCTACCATCGGCTCCTTCCTCGGCATCCTTGCCGGCTACTACCTCCGCTGGGTTGATTACCTCATTCAACGCTCGAGCGAAGCGTTCGCCGCTTTCCCTGCCCTCATCCTCTACTTCCTCATCATCGCCGCCTTCGGCCGCGGCGTGAAAACCATCATCATCGCCCTCGTCATCAGCGCGATCTTCAGCTCCAACCGCGTCCTGCGTGGCGCCACCATCATCGAGCGCAACCGCGTCTACGTAGAGGCCGCCCGCTCCATCGGCTGCACCGAAAAACGTGTCTTCTTCCGTCACGTCATCCCCAACGTGCTGCCTCTTACCATCATCATCATGAGCGGCGCACTCGGCGCCGCCATCCTCGCCGAGTCCGCCCTCGCCTTCCTCGGCCTCGGCGTCGCCGCCGGCACGCCCTCCTGGGGCATCGATATGAGCGGTACCAACCTCACCTCCGCCCGCTTCGGCCACTGGTACCTCGTCATCTTCCCCGGCCTCGCCATCAGCCTCGTCGTCCTCGCTGCGAATCTCCTTGGCTATGCACTACGCGATATCCGCGACCCACGCCTCCGCCACTAGC
>JAFKFP010000318.1 GCA_017308185.1 bacterium
GCCGCTTATATTGCATTGCGAAAGATACGGTCGCGAACGGCCGGTCTTCCAGTGGCGACGAAGGAGTGTGTCATGTCCAGCATGGCCTATAGCGGCCATTCCATTCGAGGCGGCACGGCCCCGGCCGTATCGCCACAGCGGGGTTTTTGGGCCCGCATCTGGGCCGGCGTGGTCGCGGCGCGCCAGCAGCAGGCGTTGGAGCACATCCGGCGCTTTGGTGTGGTTGACCCCTTCATCATCGGGCAGACCCGCCGGACGACGCGGGCCGCGACAGACGAGCGGCCCCGGAACCTCTGATCCGATTTGCGAGGCGTCCGAGCCGGCGTTTCCTTTCTCCGGCGGTTTGGCGTCGCGCCTGCCATCGCCCCTGCGGCACCCCTCCCGCGGGGGCGATGGCCCATCTCTTTTCTTTTGAATAACCAGGGCGTTGTCGCGCCAGGTGCGACATTATGTTGCAGGCGCGCGGGCCCCATGCTTCACTGTCAGGTCTGATCGGGTCGAAAGCTGTTATTCTCCAGCGATCCGGATTTTGGCCGATTGGGGGCCGGCCGCTTCGCAACGTGGGGATGGCCACATGGCTGCGCTCACCGTCGGCGGTTCGAGTTCACCGGAGTCGCCGCCACGCCGCGGCAGGTTGCTGCGTTTCCTGGATGCGTTGGCCGAACAGCAGATGCAGCATTCGCATCGTCAGATCAATCGTCGTCAGGTGCGCAAGGCGACCATCACCAGCGTGACCCAGCCGTCCAGTACGAACGAGCGTTCGAGCACCAGTCCCTGCGACCGGTAGGCCGCAATCGCACCGTTGGCTTGGCTGGCGAGAATGCCCGACAGCACCACGCGCGCATTCGGCGTGAGTTGCCGTGCGATCGGCGCGGCAAGCCGCTGCAACGGGCGCAGCAGGATGTTGGACAGCACCAGATCGAATGGCGCGCGCGCGACGATCTCGGGCGCGCGCAGGTCCGCGGCATAGGCGGCCGTCACCAGCGCGCCGACGCCGTTAAGTTGCGCGTTGCCGCGCGCCGCCTTGGCCGCGTGCGGGTCGATGTCGGTGGCGAGGATCGGGATGCGAAACAGTTTTGCGGCCGCGATCGCGAGAATGCCGGAGCCGGTGCCGAGGTCGAGGATGTGGCGGGGCTTGGCATTGCGGCGCGCGATCGCGTCGAGCGCAAGCAGGCAGCCGCGCGTGGTGCCGTGATGACCGGTGCCGAACGCGGTGGCGGCCTCGATCTCGATGCTCACGCAGTGGCGGGGGATGCGGTCGCGGTCGTGAGCGCCATGCACGACGAAACGCCCGGCCGTGACGGGCCGCAGTCCGATCAGGCTTTCCTTCACCCAGTTGCGCGGAACGATCCGCTCCACCACCGCGCCGCGCGCCAGCGGTTCGCCGGCCGCAAGCCCGATCACCGTGCGCAGGCCCGGCTCTTGCCGGAGGTCGTGGAAATAGACGTCGACCTGCCAGCGCCCGTCCGGCTGCTCGAAGGTCGCGCAGGCCGTCTCGGCCGCGTCCAGGCATTCGGAGAGGAGATCGGCGATACGTCGCGCCGATGCTTCGTCGGCGACGAGACGCGCAACAAAGGTTGGCTCGTCGTTGCCGCTGTTTACGGCTTGCGTGCTGGCGTTGATCACAGGGGTTTATGCACAGAGCGGGGGAAATCTTCCACAACAATTCTCAACACGATATCGACCGCTTATCCTCAGCCTGGGCGGCCGTCGAGCCGCGGGTTTTCCCGCCGGTTGTTCACACTCGCTTGATACGCTGGCAGAGATAGCCTTTGGTCGTTTTATGAGCAACGCCGCTTCCGCAACGATTCAATGCCTCGTCCAGGACTGGGGCCTGGCCCGCGACCAGGGCCGTTGGGCCGATCTCGAGGCGATCTTCCATCCGGGCGGCAAGATCGCGGTGTCGTGGTTCCGTGGGCCCTATACCGAATTCGTCGCGCATTGCCGCCGCAACCACGGGCGCGGCAGCACCGCGAAGCATTTGTTGTGGCCGACGCGCGTGACAGTGAATGGCGACCGCGCCACCGCCGAGACCAATGTCGCCATTCTCGTGCGCCAGACCATCGAAGGCGTTGAGGTGGACCTCACCTCCCAAGGCCGCTTCCTCGACCGGATCGAACGCCGCGGCGATGTTTGGCGAATGGTCGAGCGTACAGCGGTGTACGAGAAAGACCGGCTCGACCCGGTGGAGCCTTCGGCTCGGTTCGATGCGCTGATGGCCGGCGCTGATGCCGCAAAATATCCATCGTCGTATCGTTACTTGGCTTATCGCGTACACGCCGCCGGACGCTCGCTTGCCGAGCCGGTGCATTACGATGGCCGGCCGGAAACAGAGGCGCTGAAAGCGCGCTATGCGGCGTGGCTCGACGGCCGGTCGATCAATTTCGAGTAGATCGATTCCGGTCGGCTGCCGGGGCGCGACGCTGATGCGCGGTTTACTTCAACTGGTCGGCGACTTTGTCGAGACCTGCTTTCACACAGGCTTCGTCCTTCTCGCCGCCCGGCGCGCCGCTTGCCGCCGCCGCACCCACCACTTCATCGCCGATCCTGATCGGCAATGCGCCGCGCGCGGTGGTGAAACCGGTCAGGTACTGCGCTCCCATTCGCGGATTCTTGTTCAGCCGCTCTTCCATTTCGCCCGATGGGATGCGGAAGGTACGAGCGGTAAAGGCCTTCTTGAAGGCGTTTTCCATCGTATGCGGGCCGGTGCCGTCACCGCGCAGATGCAGGATGATCTCGCCGTTGCGGCCGACCACCGCCGTGGAAACGCGATATCCTTTGGCTTTGCAGTCGGCCATCGCGGTGGTGGCGATGGTCAAGGCCGCATCCACGGAAATGTCCTTATGGGTGATAGTTTGCGCTGATGCCGGCGCGGCCAGTAGGCATACGGCCGCGAGCGTGGCGTGCGCGGTGCGTTTCGACATGGCGATCCTCCCCGATGATGCCGCATTTCTGCCAGCGGCGGCATCGGGATTAACCCCGGCCGGGGTGGTTATCATCCGCGCGACGGTTGTAGCGCCTGACACGGCTGCGATTCAGGTTTCCATTATGAAATGTTTGCGGCGCCGGAACGCCGGAGCAGCATCCCTGT
>JAFKFP010000319.1 GCA_017308185.1 bacterium
AGAGTGCACTGTGCGGCGACGGCGCCGGGAAGGTGGGCGGCCCCGCCGGCCGCGCAGATGAGGACTTCGAAACCATCGCTCTCCGCGCGCTTGGCGAATTCGCGGACCTTATCGGGGGTGCGGTGGGCCGACATCGCGCGGACCACGTAGGGGATATTGAGCGAATCGAGTGCTTTGGTGGTCGGTTCGAGGAGCGGTTCATCATTCTTCGAACCCATGAGGACGGCGACGAGAGGATCAGGCATCAGGCAACTCCAGCTGCGATATCGGTGCGGTGGAAGGCATCGGCGAAGGTGACGCGTCTTACGTTGTCGTAGGCTCGGGCGCGGGCTTCGGCGACGGTCTTACCGCGGGCGACGATGGTGAGGACGCGGCCGCCGTTGGTGACGATACCGCGCGGGTCGGACTTCGTACCCGCGTGGAACGCGAGGACATCGCTATCGAGTTGATCGAGGCCGTCGATGGGGTAGCTCATTTTATAGGTTGCGGGGTAGCCGCCGCTGGCGAGGACGACGCCGACAGCCGGATCATCGGACCAGCGGACTTCCACGGTATCGAGCTTACCGCGGGCGGCGGCGTCGCAGATTTCGAACAGGTCAGATTCCAGGCGGGGCATGAGGACCTGGGTTTCGGGGTCGCCGAAGCGTGCGTTGTATTCGAGGACGTAGGGGCCATCTCCGGGGACCATCATGCCGGGGAAGAGCGTGCCCGTGAACGCGGCGCCCTCGGCGGCCATGCCCGCGAGCGTGCGCTCGACCACCTCGATACGAATTGTATCGGCAAGCGTCGCGTCGACATTCGCGCGTGGGCTGTAGGCGCCCATTCCGCCCGTGTTGAGGCCGATATCACCATCGCCGGCGCGCTTGTAATCGGTGGAGAAGGGCATCATGGCGGCGGTCTTGCCATCGCAGAACGCGTGGGCGCTTGTCTCCCAGCCGTCGAGACGCTGCTCGATGAGGACCTGGTTGCCTGCCGAGCCGAAGTCGCGGCGCACCATGATGATGTCGAGCGCCTCGAGGGCGTCGGCGTTGTCGTTGCAGACGATGGCGCCCTTGCCGGCGGCGATCCCGCTCGCCTTTACGACGATCCCGCGGCCGGGCAACGATTCAACATAACGACAGGCTTCACGGTAATCGGTGAAGACCTGTGCAGAGGGCGTGCGAATGCCGTGTTCGAGCATGAAGCGTTTGGAGAACGCCTTGCTCGCTTCGAGTTGCGACGCGGCCTGTGTTGGGCCGTAGCAGAGAACGCCTTCGGCGGTGAGCCGGTCGACGAGACCAAGTGGCTGGGGGTCGTCCATGGTGGCGAGGTAGAAATCGATGTGGTGCTCTTTTGCCGCCTTGACGAGTTCATCGATGTGCTTGGGCTGGATGCCGCTCAAGTTCGTGCCGAGGCGGGCAGTGCCAGCATTGCCGGGGGCGATGAAGATCTCGCCGACTTTCGGACTCTGACGCAGCTTCCATACGATGGCGTGTTCGCGCGCGCCGGTGCCGACGAGCAGGACGTTACTGGGCACAGATCACCTCAACCGGGTGTTGGATTATTCCCACTCGATTGTCCCCGGCGGTTTGCTGGTGATGTCGTAGACGACGTGGTTGACGCCCGGCACTTCGTTCACGATGCGGTTGGACATGCGCGCGAGGAGGTCATGAGGGATGCGCGCCCAATCCGCGGTCATCGCGTCGTCGGCCACGACGGCGCGGATCGCGACTGCGTAGCCGTAGGTGCGGAAGTCTCCCATGACGCCGACGGTCTTGGTATCGGTGAGGACGGCGAAGCTCTGCCAGATTTCGCGGTAGAGCCCGGCAGCGCGCACCTCGTCCATCACGATTTTGTCGGCCAGGCGAAGGATATCGAGCTTCTCTTTCGTGACTTCTCCGATGACGCGGATGGCCAGGCCGGGACCGGGGAATGGATGACGCCAAACCATCTCCTCAGGGAGACCCAGCGCCTCGCCGATGCGTCGCACTTCGTCTTTGAAGAGGAAGCGCAGCGGTTCCACAAGGCCGAGCTTCATATCGGGCGGGAGGCCGCCCACGTTGTGGTGGGTCTTGATCTTGGCGGAGTTGGCGCCGTGGGAGGCGCTCTCGATGACATCCGGGTAGAGGGTACCCTGGCAAAGGAAGCGCGCGTCTTCGATGCGCCGGGCTTCGTGTTCGAAGATGCGCACGAAGGTGTTGCCGATGCGGACGCGCTTGGCATGTTGCGCACGAAAGTGGAAACGACCTCTTCGGCTTCGCCTGCACGGAGGAGGCCGTTGTCGACGAACATGCACGTGAGTTGATCGCCGATTGCGCGGAGCACGAGTGTGGCGGCGACTGCGCTCTCCACGCCGCCTGAGAGGCCGCAAATGACGCGGCCATCGCCGACCTGGGCGCGGATGGCGGCAACGGTGTCATCGATGAAGTTGCCGGCAGTCCATGCGCCCTGGCAGTTGCAGATATCGCGGACGAAGTTGCGCAAGATGTCCTTGCCGCGGGGCGTGTGCGCCACCTCGGGGTGGAATTGAAGGCCGTAGTAGTTGCGAGAGGGGTCAGCCATGACGGCGTAGGGCGAGTTCGCGGACGTGGCGACGGATGTGAAGCCGGGAGGGAGGCGGTCGAGCCGGTCGCCGTGCGACATCCAGACGTCGAGCGTTTCAGGCAGTCCGGCGAGAAGCGGAGTTTGAGCGGAGCGCGTGATGGTCGCAGGGCCGAATTCGCGCTCCGCACTGGGCGCAACCTGACCGCCGAGTTGATGCGCAAGGAGCTGCATGCCGTAGCAGATGCCAAGGACGGGAAGGCCGGATTCGAAGACCCAGTCTGGAGCCTGCGGGGCGCCTTCTTCATAGACGCTGCTCGGGCCGCCAGAGAGGATGATGCCTTTGACGTCGTGCGCGGCGATGGCATCGGGCGACGTATCGAAGGGGAGTAGTTCGCAGTAGGTGTCGAGCTCGCGCACTCGCCGGGCGATGAGCATGCTGAACTGCGACCCGAAGTCGAGCACGACGATGGTTTCGTGCGAGACGGAGGGGTTGAGGGCGGTGTTTTGCGGTTCGGTCAGGGTGCCTGGCATTGAGCGCTGTTCCATACTGGACACTAGCAAACGTGCGGGCAGCGGTCTACGAATATGCAGGAAACAATCAGAGCCACCAGTGTCACCGGCGATGCGATCGCAGCGTGTGCGGCCGTACTTCGGGCTGGCCAGCCCGTCATCGTGCCCACGGATACGGTCTATGGCATTGCGGCGGCGGCGCTCGACGAGGCCGCAGTGGGACGCCTCTACGATGCGAAGGGAAAGGAGCGAACCGCGCCGCTGCAGCTACTGTTCGGCCGTTCGACGGAAGCTATGGCGCGGTTCGCAGTGATCAACGAGCCTGCGCAGCGATTGATCGACGCACTCGGCCCTGGCGGATGGACGATCATCGTCGAGGCTGCGCCGGGTTGGGAGAGTGCAGCGCTCGCCGGCGGCGCGACGGTGGGTGTGCGGATGCCCGATGCCCCTGCTATCCATGCACTTGTCGAGGCGTTGGGCCAGCCGCTGGCCGCTTCGAGCGCGAACCGGCACGGCGGACCGAGCCCGCGGACGTGTGCTGAGGCGCTCGAACAGGTGGGCGAGCGCTGCGGCTTTGCACTGGACGGCGGGCCGACAGCCGCGGGCCTCGATTCGACGATCATCGATTGCACGGGGGCAACGCTGCGGATCCTGCGCGAGGGTGCGATAGACCGGCATGAGGTGGCCCGTATACTGGGGATGAGCGGCATCCCGGTTATCAGGAGCATTCGGCCGTGAAGCTGGCATTCGGCGCGGATCACGCTGGGTTCGCGCTCAAGCAACATCTCGCGGATGTGGCCCGGAATGCCGGGCACACTGTTGTCGATTTCGGGACCAACGGTCCTGAGAGTGTTGATTACCCGGACTACGGTGAGGCGGTAGGGCGGGCGGTGGTCAACGGTGAAGCCGAACTCGGTGTGGTGATCTGTAGCAACGGTGTGGGGATCAGTATCGCGGCGAACAAGGTGCCGGGCGTGCGATGCGCGCTCTGCCATTCGGGGTGGGGGGCGGGCCGTGCGCGGCAACATGCGAACGCCAACGTGCTCGCGCTGGGCGCGATGGAAGTCGGGGCGGGCGTTGCCGAGGAGATTCTTGCGGCGTTTCTTTCGAACGAATTCGAAGGCGGGCGCCATGCGCGCCGGCTTGCGCGGTTGAGCGAAATCGAAGCGCGCGGCATTGGACCAGGAGCGATGATTTCATGAACGACGACGAGCGAAGCATCGGGAAACTGACAGTGCGGGACGTAGCCGTGGAAGGCGAGCGCGTGCTCGTACGGTCGGACTTGAACGTGCCGCTCGAAGACGGGGTGATCACGGACGACTCGCGCATCAAGGCGTCGTTGCCGACGATCCGGTATCTCCTTGATCACGATGCGCGCGTCATTGTGTGCTCGCACCTCGGGCGGCCGAAGGGGTATGACGAGAGACTTTCTCTGGCGCCGGTTGCAGGGCGGATGGCGAACCTGCTGGACCGTGAAGTGCTGCTCGCTTCCGACTGCGTGGGCCCTGAAGCTGAGCGCGCGGTGGAGAGCATGGGCGACAACATTCTGCTGCTTGAGAACCTTCGCTTTCATCCGGAGGAGGAGGCGAACGACCCGGGGTTCGCCAGGCAGCTCGCTTCGCTTGCGGATGTGTACGTTGACGACGCGTTTGGGGCCTCGCACCGGGCACATGCGTCCACCGAGGGGGTCACCCATTACCTGCCGGCCGTAGCGGGGCTGCTGATGGAGTCTGAGGTGCGTTACCTGAGCGCACTCGTTGCCGATCCCCCGAAACCATTCGCGGCGGTGGTGGGCGGGGCGAAAGTGAGTACGAAGATCCCGGCTATCGAGCACCTCCTGCCGAAGATCGACATGCTGTTGTTGGGTGGGGGGATGGCGAACACGTTCTTGAAGGCGTCGGGATTGGATGTGGGGATGTCGTTGGTCGAGAGCGACCAGGTTGATGAGGCGAAGCGCATTCTTGCAGACGCAAAGGAACGCGGCGTGGAGGTCAGGTTGCCGGTTGATGTGGTAGCGGCGGAACGATTCGAAGCTGACGCTGGCCATCGCACGGTGGCGGCCAATGCCGTGCCGAACGGGTACATGATCCTGGACATCGGGCCGGAGACGGTGGCGCAGTATGCGTCAGCTCTTTCGACGATGGCGGCTGTGGTCTGGAACGGGCCGATGGGCGTGTTCGAGATGCCCGCGTTCGCGGAGGGCTCGTATGGGCTGGCGCGCGCGAGCACTCTGCCCGGGGTGGCGGCGCTGAAGGACGCCTGATGGCGGCGAAGGCGAAGACGGCGAGGGCTGCCGTGGCGCCGGCCGCGCCGATGATATTCGCGTTTCGCGGAGTGCGGGTGTTCCAGGTAATCCTGGTGCTCATCGCTCTGGTTACCGGTGTTGGTGCGGTGCTCCTGGCGCGTTCGGTGGCTGACGGAGCGGGGAGCCTGCTGCTCTTGCCGGGGATCGTCTTATTGTTTGTGTTTGGCTGGTCGTTCATGGGTGCGTTGCGTGCGCCGACGTCGTTCGTTGCGATTACTGAGGAACGCACGCGCATCCGCTTTGCCGGGTTCGTGGATACGGTGATCGCCAGCCGCGATATCACCTCGGCGAGAGCGGTGCAGTGGAATATTCTCGGGGGGATCGGGATTAGGCCGAACTTCGCAGGCAAGGTGGCGCTGGTCACGGCGACGGGGCCGGCGGTGGAGCTAAGCCTCGCGAATCCGATCCGCGTATCCGTCATCCCGGGCATCCTTCGTGTGAAGGCGAACCGGCTTACACTGAGCGTGAAGAACCCGCAACGCATGGTGGAGCGTTTCGCGCGCCAGGACGGCAGACATACTTCTTTGAAGGACAGCCATGAAGCTTGAACTTGCGCGGAAGCTCGCGCAGCCCGCATCTACGAAGATCCTCTTGTGCGTGCTTGACGGGCTCGGCGGCCTCGCCCGTCCCGAGACGTTGCGGAGCGAGTTGGAATCGGCCGATACGACGAATCTCGACAAGTTGGTGACGCGCTCTGAGGTCGGACTGACGGTGCCGGTTGGGCATGGCATCACTCCCGGAAGCGGCCCCGGGCACCTGGCGCTGTTCGGCTACGACCCGCTGGAATTCGATATCGGGCGTGGCGTACTTGAGGCGACCGGGATCGACTTCGAACTCGGGCCGAATGACGTGGCCGCGCGCGGGAACTTTTGCACCCTCGATGCGGAGGGCAAGATCACGGACCGGCGTGCCGGGCGCGTGCCCACTGAGATTTCGAGCAAGCTCGTCGAGCGTATGCGCACCATCAAGCTCGATGGGATCGAGATCTTCGTGGAACCGGTGAAGGACCACCGTTTCGTGCTCGTCCTTCGCGGGGCCGGACTCGGTGATGACGTCACCACGACTGACCCGCAGCATACGGGTGTGCCGCCGCTGCCCGCCGAGGGCGGTGACGATGCATCGAAGCGCACGGCGAAGCTGGTGAACGAGTTCGTGGTAAAGGCGCATGACCTTCTGAGCGGCGAAGCGCAAGCGAACGGGCTAACGTTGCGCGGGTTTGCCCATTATCCACATCTGCCGTCGTTTCCGGACACGTGGGGGGTGCGCGCGGCAGCACTGGCCGTTTACCCGATGTACCGCGGGCTGGCCAGGATCGCGGGTATGACTGCCCTACCGTGTCCTGGGGGCATGCCGGAGCAGATTGAGCGAATCAAGGAGCGATGGGACGACTTCGACTATTTCTTTGTGCACTACAAGCCGACCGATGCCGCGGGTGAGGACGGGGACTTCGAGGCGAAGTGTCACGCGCTCCAGGAGTTCGACGCGTTCGTGCCGCAGTTGACCGACCTTGGCGCGGACGTGCTGATGATCGGTGGCGACCATTCGACGCCGGCGCTCATGGCCGCGCATTCGTGGCACCCGGTGCCGTTTCTGATCAATTCGAAATTCGCCCGCGAGGGGAACAGCCTCCGTTTTGATGAGCAGGAATGCGCGAAGGGTAATCTTGGCGTCTTCCCAGCGACGGAAGTGATGCCGCTCGCGATGGCCCACGCGGGCCGATTTACAAAATATGGAGCCTAGTTGATGCGACGACCTTTTATCGCCGGGAACTGGAAGATGAACACCTCGCGCTCGGAAGCGCAGGCGCTCGCGCGTGAGATCGCCTTGAGCATCGATCACAAGCACTGCGACGTGGCGGTGTGCGTACCATTTCCGCACCTCCAGACGGTCGCAGATGCGACGCGTGGTGGCTGGCTGCGGGTCGGGGCGCAGGATGTGTTCTGGGAGCCAAAGGGCGCGTTTACCGGTGAAGTAAGCGTTGCGATGCTTGAGGAGTACTGCCGCTACGTGATCATCGGGCACAGCGAGCGGCGCCAGTTCTTCGGCGAGACCGATGAGACGGTGAATCGCAAGCTCGCGGCGGTGATGGACTCGCACCTCGACCCGATCGTGTGCGTCGGCGAGTTGCTCGAAGAGCGCAAGGGCGGGAAGGCGGAAGAGGTGCTGGAGCGGCAGGTGCGGGAGGGCCTGAAGGGCATCGAACTGAACGACCGTGTGACCATTGCCTACGAGCCGGTCTGGGCGATCGGCACGGGCGGGACGGCGACGCCGGAGATCGCGCAGGAGACGTGCACGTTCATTCGCAGCCAACTTCGGCTTCTTGATGCAGAGGCGGGCGAGCGGATGCGCATTCAGTACGGCGGGAGTGTTTCGCCCGCGAACGCTGCGGAACTGCTTGCGCAGCCGGACATCGATGGGGCACTGGTTGGCGGCGCTTCACTGAAGGCCGATTCATTCCTCGCGATTGTGGGGGCTGTGGCGAAGGTATGATGCGCCGGCTAGTCGCCATCGTTGGGCCGA
>JAFKFP010000320.1 GCA_017308185.1 bacterium
TCGTGGTCTGCGTGCCGGAGAGCGTGTACCCGGAGATCGAAGAGTTGCTGGGCGCATACGGGGCGACGATCAAGTGGGTGCCGCGGCAGGCAGGGATCAAGTCTGCACGCGAGGTGGCGCGCGCTTTCGCCGCGGAGACAGGGGCGTTCTACCTGGGGCAGTTCGATAGCCCGCTCAACGTGCAGGCGCACTACGAGACGACCGGTTCGGAGATCCTTGATGACCTGGGCACGGTGGACGTACTCGTGGCAGGGATGGGCACGGGCGGCACCATCACCGGCGTGGGCCGGCGCTTAAAGGAAGCGAACCCGGCATGCCACGTGCTCGGCGTTGAGCCGCGGCTGGGGGCGCACGTGCAGGGGTTGAAGTCGTTGGACGACGGGTTCATCCCGCCAGTACTCGACGAAACGGTGCTCGACGGCAAGATCATCGTTGGGAATCGGCACGCATTCACGCACGCGCGCCGGGCCATGCTCGCGGAGGGCATCTTCGGCGGGATCAGCAGCGGCGCCGTACTGCATGCAGCAGTCCGTGCGGCAGGCCGTATCAGCCGTGGGAACATCGTGATGATCTTCGCGGATGGCGGCTGGAAGTACCTCGGCACGGACCTCTGGTCGCCAGAGAACGACGAGGACGAAACCGTCGCTGCGCATGAAGACCCGGTCGACGACATCCTCTGGTGGTAATCGGCCGAGACGAGCCGGGCGGCAGCAACGCCGTGACCTACCGCTACGACGATGCCAACCGGTTGACCTCGGTGACGGACTTGAACGCGAGCGTCACGGGCTACGCGTATGATGACGCCGGACGGATGACGACCGAGTTGGCCACGGCCGGACTAGGCCTTGGCCCTTGCCACCATTCACCTCACCCGTGTTGTGCAGAACCGCTGCGTTCTTTAGATCGATTGTTCGGTCTAAGCCCGATAATCCCTGTTGGAGAGAAACAACTTCGAGGTACTGGACAAGGTTGTTCCGTCGCTGGTTTCATTGGTGGTGGCCCAAGATGACCCTGACCGTTTGGCGTCCGGCATTCTTGGCTCTCTGCCTCGTGGAGATCGTCCTCGTTCTGGTTACCCACGGATTTCTTCAAGCGATGATTGCGGGCGTTTGGATCGTCCTCATCACGCTTTGTGCCATCATGGACCGGCGCGAGCGCTTTCTAATCGAGAAATCCGCTCATGCCGATCGTGTGCACCGATAGCGATGCCGCTCGGCATGGTCGCTGTCATGCGTTTTGGCGCAATTGCAGAGCCGACACGATGGGAGAATCGTGTGCGGTCGTGCGAGCGCGACACCTGCTGACGACTTTGTGCTGACCTCTGGACGGACGCCGCAGGAAGCGTAGACTTTCGCCCATCAGCGCGGGCGGCGGCTGCGTTCGGGTCGTGGCTGCTGCTCCTGCGCAGAGGGTGAGTATGAGCGTGTACTACCTGGCCGATGGCCTCGGCTCGACCATGGCCACCACCGACGCGAGCGGGAATATCGTCAACACCTTCACGTACGACCCGTACGGCGCAACGACGTCATCGACTGGTAGCCAGCCGAACGCGTTCCAGTTTGCGGGCCAGGCGACGAACGCGACGGGATTGCAGTACCTGCGTGCGCGTTACTACGACCCGTCAACCGGGACGTTTATCTCGAGCGACCCGATGGGTGTGAGCCCGGCGTGGCCGGGGAATCCGTTCCTGTACGCGAATGGCAATCCTGCGTTGCTCGTCGACCCACTTGGGCTCTTTGGCTGGAGGGATATAAAAAATGGCGCCAAGGCCGTGGGTAGCGCAATGGGTCATGCGGTGACCGGCTGTGCGGACAGCAATACGTGCCGATCACGGGTCTTTGCGGGCGCAGCCGTTGCGGTTGGGTTCGCAACCGCCAATCCGGAAGCGGGATTCTTGGCCGCTGGCCTAATTCTCGCTGGTGGGAATGGCGAAGAGTGCGCCGCAACTCATGCTCCAGCCGCGTGCACCGAGGCAATCGTGGGAGCCGCGAGCGTTGGCATCGCGGCCGCTGCCAGCCTGGGTTTCCGAGCGAGCACAGCCCTAAGCCTCTCACCGTTTGAGGCGATGCTTCAAACGCCCAGTGCAGCCGTGGTCAACGCCTGCCTACGTTACTGCCCGTAAGTAGGCGACACAGCGACGGCCGCTGCCATCGCGTTTGGCATTGGGCCAGGAACGCTTCTCGAAGGCTACGGTGGAGGGGAACTGCTAGGGGAGAAGTCGCGTTGATGGTAGAGACAACTTCAAGACACGGACGGTGGGCGGATTTCACCCTCACGAAGTGGCGGCCGATTGGCCTTGTCATTGCCTTGATCTGCCTCCCCATGTTCGTGTTCCTACCCGATCTCCCTGCCGCGATCCTAACTGCGGCAATGATGGCAGCTGAATGGGCCATTATCGTTGTCGATCGCAAGGCACGTATCGGATTGGAGAACGGCCGTGGAAGACGTCATCACCATTAATCGACGGCTGACAGACAGGTTTGGCTCGAGCAAGGGGACGCTCGATTCTAGGAGGAATGCCGTCACTTACTCCGGCGGCGGCCTGCGCCAGTCGTCCACCACGGGCGGGACCACCACGGACTACACCTGGGACATCAATCGCTCGCTGCCTGAAGTGCTCAGGGACGGGACCTCCCAGTACATCTACGGCCTCGGCGGCACGCCGCTGGCGCAAGTTTCGGCCACTGGCACGGCGTACTACCTGGCGGACGGGCTGGGCTCGACCATGGCAACGACGGACGCGAGCGGGAACGTGGTCAACACGTACACGTACCACCCCTATGGCGCGACCAGTTCCTCGACGGGAAGCCAGCCGAACCCGTTCCAGTTCGCAGGGCAGCAGACCGACCCGACAGGCCTGCAGTACCTGCGTGCACGCTACTACGACCCTGCGACGGGGACGTTCCTATCGTCGGACCCGTTGGGTCTCAGCCCAAGTTGGCCGGGTAGCCCGTACGTCTATGCCAATGGCAACCCTGCGTTGCTGATCGATCCTTACGGGCTCTTCTGCGTCGGCCCCCTGTGCGTCAGCAGCCATGATGTAACTCTCGG
>JAFKFP010000321.1 GCA_017308185.1 bacterium
GCAGAACGCCTGCGTATGTGTCTCGAGTGGCTCGCCACACACGGAGCAGATTGTGTCGAGGGTTGTTATCGTGGCCACGGCTCAGTTGTGAGCATACCGTAGAGGTTGACGCGCGCAAAACGCAGTCACTACGATGTTAGCGCTTTATCATTTCCCTGCCCTCGGAGGGTGGAGGTTGCGTGACATCAGCAGGCACTGTGAGCCATATGGACCTTATCGAGCGCCTGCATCTGCCCGCGCTCCCCGAAGGGCTGTTACACGAAGCGCTGACCCACGCCTCGCACCTCAACGAAACAGGACTCGACGCGCCGTCAAACGAACGTCTCGAGTTCCTGGGTGATTCAGTCATAGGCATGGTGATCGCCACCGAACTGTTCAAGATGTTCCCGGATGAGGGCGAAGGCGGACTCACTCGTATGCGCGCTGATATCGTTCGTGGCACCACGCTCGCGAGGGCTGCAGGACGGGCTGGGTTGGGGGACCACATGATCCTCGGCCGTGGCGAGGAGACAGCAGGCGGTCGCCTCCGTGACCGTAATCTCGCCGGTGGTCTTGAGGCACTGGTCGGGGCGGTGTATCGAGGCGCGGGCTATCGAGCCGCGCGATCGCTGGTGTTGAGACTGCTCAAAGACGAGCTGATTCGCGTTCGGCAGCGGGGCGCGAGTCTGGACGCCAAGTCCATGCTCCAGCACCTCGTCCAGGCGCGTTGGCACGAACCTCCCGAATATGTGACGCTCGCTGAGGAGAGCGATGGGCCACTTCGTAGGTTTACTGTCGAGGTCAGGGTCGCCGGAGATAAGTTGGGTCACGGGACGGGCCCTAACAAGAGGGATGCCCAACAGGCCGCAGCAGAAGAGGCGCTAACGCACCTCCAGCACCGCGATCAGGAGTGACGCATTGTACCTGAAGCGCCTCTCTATCCAGGGATTCAAGAGCTTCGCGAACCGCACGTCCTTCGATTATGGGCGGGGAGTCACCGCTGTTGTCGGGCCAAACGGCTCCGGAAAGAGCAATGTTTCTGACGCGATTCGCTGGGTTCTTGGCGAGCAGAGCGTCCGCCTCCTACGCGCTAAGAAACAGGAAGATGTCATATTCGCCGGCACCGGCAGCCGCGCTCAGGTGGGCATGGCCGAAGTCATCCTGACGTTGGACAACGAGGAGCATTGGCTGCCCGTGGACTTCGCCGAGGTCGAAATTGGGCGCCGGGTGTATCGCAGTGGCGAGTCCGAATACTTGCTCAATGGCCAGCGAGTACGTCTTCGCGATGTGGCCGACCTCCTTATGAAGGGCGATGTCGGGCAAAACAGCTATTCGATCATGGGCCAGGGCCTTGTCGATGAAGTCCTGAGCATGTCGTCGGATGACCGGCGTTCTTTCCTGGATGAGGCCGCCGATGTGAAGCGGTTTCGCGTCAAGGTGAGAGAGGCACAGGATCGGCTCGCTGCAAACACACAGAATACCGAGCGTATCGGACTGGTTATCGCCGAGATGACGCCGCGGCTGGCACAGCTCAGCCGGCAGGCCGAGCGTGCAGCAGACCACAGGCGGCTCTCGTCAGAGTTGGCTGAACTCTTGCGCGTGTCGTACGGGCACCGTTGGTCTGAAGCCCACAACACGCTCGCGCGTGTTCGCGCGACGCTCGATCAGCGCAGTGCTGACAACGCGGCGGCAGTGCTACAGGTCGAACAGTTCCGAGAGCAGATCAGGGCGCTTGGGGACGAGATCCGAAAGCGGCGCGAGGCGATTGCTCGTCGCGACCATCGGAATGCAGATCTTGAACGCCGCATCGCCGTAAGCAGGCAGTCGATTGAGCTTGAATCGGACCGGCATCGGATGCTTGTGCAGCGTCACGCGGAACTCGAGGCCGAGGCCGCCACGCTTGCCGCCGACTGCGCCGCACTTCGCGCGAAAGCACCAGAGCCTGACGACGAGGCCGCGGCCGAAGATACTGCCGCTGGTTCCTTGCTGGAGACTCGGGCGCAGCTGGCTGCTGCTGAGCGGGATTATGCCGAGGCTCGCGAAGCGCTTCGTGAGGCCCGGGACAACCATGAAGCAGTGGCAAGCCAGATCCGCAACCTCGAACGGGACATCGCCGATGCCGAGCGACGGGTGGACACTGCGGCCACGGATGCTGCCCATTTGGGGGCAGCACGAAAGCAGCTCCTCGGACAGCTCGCCAGTTACGGGCGCCGTTATGCCGAGGCGCGTGCGACCGTCTCCATGCACGAAGGCGCTGTTGAGTCGGCTCGCCTCGCGGCCGACCAGGCCCGTGACCGCCTCCGACGAGTGCAGTCCGACGTGCGCGATTACGAGGCAGCGAGTAACGAAGAACTGCGAGAGCTCGACTTCCTCGAGGGCCGCCTCGATGCGCTTCGCAGGGTGCACGCCGAGCACGAAGATGTGGCCGCCGGGACGCGTAACGTCCTTGCCATGGGTCGCGTGCTTGGCGGCGGCCACGAGCTGCCCAGCCGCGAAATTGAGGGCGTCCTCGGGCTGCTCGCGCGCCAGTTGCGTGTCCCGTCCGGGCTGGAACTCGCCGTCAACGCCGCACTGGAGCAACGTCTGCACGCTGTCATCGTCGAAGATGAGGATGTGGCTCTTGATGCGGTCGCGGCTCTCAGGGCCCAACGCCTGGGCCGCGCACAGTTCGTACCCGTGAGGGCGCTCCGCACGCTGCGGCCGGTCAACCTTCAGCGCGAAAAAGGCGTGGTCGGGGTTGCGTCAAAACTCGTTCGCTGCGAACGCAGGTACCAGGAGGTCATTGATACGTTCCTGGGGCGCGTTATCGTTGTCGAGGATTTGGAGGCCGCTCGGCGCATGATGCAGCGCGGATTGGGGGCGGTGGTTACGCTCGATGGCACCTACATCGATCCTTCCGGAGTTATCACGGGCGGCGCTACGGGTACCGAAGAGAGTGCATTCGCTCGGCAGCGCGAACTCGACGAACTCCCCGAGCGGATCGAGGCACTTCGGCATCGCGCCGGCATCAACGCGCAACAACTTGCGAACGCGCGGCTTGCGGTGGAGCAGCTGCAGT
>JAFKFP010000322.1:0-1012 GCA_017308185.1 bacterium
ACAACGGCAAGTCGTTCGACCTCCCCATGCTCGAAGCGCGTTACATCCTCTCCCGCCAGGAACCAGTCTTGCGCAGGCTCCCTCACCTGGACCTGTTGCATCCGAACCGGCGCCTTTTCCGCGGGGCATTCGAATCCCACCGTCTGGTACGCATGGAAGTCGAATTGCTCGGCTTCGAACGCGAGGATGACTGCCCGTCCGCCGAAGTGCCGCAACGATACTTCCGCTTCCAGCGCACGGGCGATCCCACCCCCATCCTCCCAGTCCTGCGGCACAATGCGTGGGACGTCCTGTCGCTCGTCGCGCTCGCAGCACACCTGGCCGGTGTGTGTGAAGGCGAAGGCCTTCCGCTCCAGGCCGGGCGCGCCGCCGAATATGCCGGAGACATCTCGCAGGCGCGCCAGTACTACGCCGAAGCGCTCGATGGCCCGCTCGGGCGCGGCACTCGTGTCGAAGTGCTCGAACGCCTTGCCCGCTGCGCCGCAAAAGAAGGCGACTGGGGCGCCGCTGCCACCTGGTGGCGCGCCCTCATCAATGAACCGCGCAGCCGGCGGCTCACTCCCTACGTCGAACTCGCGAAGATCCTCGAGCACCGCACACGCGATCTCCCCGCCGCCCTCGCCCTCATGGAGACCGCCAGCGAAATGCTCGAACGCGGGCTCCTGCGTCCGGGCGCGGCCGGTAGCGAAGTCGGCGTAGCAGCCGTGAGTCGTCGCACCGCCCGCCTCCGCGCACGCGCTGGCCGCTGAAAGCAGCGCACATACTGCACTGGCATGCCGCACGCCTACTTAAACTCGTAGCCACCCTTCACGCCCGGCGGCTCCGGGTCCGTCAGCACGTTCACGCACGCCGGCTTCCCGCTATCGAACGCCCGCGCGATCGCCGCATGGATCTGCTCGGGGTGCTCGACGAACTCGCCGTGACCTCCCAACCCCTCAACCACCTTGTCGTAGCGCGCGTTGTCGCCAAGCAGCGTCGCCGGTGTACGGCCCTCGCCGTACTGGCGCTTCTG
>JAFKFP010000322.1:1017-4023 GCA_017308185.1 bacterium
GCCGATGACCGACACCACAGGCATCTTGAACCGCACAAACGTGTCGAAATCGAACCCGTTCAACCCGAAGGTGCCGTCGCCGTTGACCATCAACACCTTCTTGCCTGGTGCGGCCACACTCGCCGCCATGCTGAATCCCGTCCCCACGCCGAGGGTGCCAAACGGCCCCGGGTCCATCCACTGGCCGGGGTGGTTCACGGGCAGCACGCCTGCCGCAATCGCGACGATGTCGCCGCCGTCCCCCACGACAATCGTGTCATCATCCACAAACTTCGAGATCTCTTTGCAGAGCCGCAGCGGGTGGATCGGCATCGAATCCGAGTTCATGAACACTTCGCGCTGCGAATCCGCCTGCCCTTCCAGCCCCCGAAGCGTCTGCATCCACTCGCTGTGGTTGCCCTTGCCGATCTCGCTCGTCAGCTGAAGCAGCGCCTGGCGGATATTCGCTTCAATGCCGATCGTCACATCGCGGTTACGGCCGATATCGCGTGGGTCGATGTCTATCTGGATGATCTTCGCATCCGGATTCCATGCCGGGGGCTGGCCGTACTTCAAGCGGAAGTCGATGGGTGTCCCCAGGACCACGATGCAGTCCGATTGCGCGAACGCCGGCCGCCGCGAGAGCGAGAAGAAGTTCGGGTTGTCCTGCCGCAGCGTCCCGCGCCCCATCGCGTTCGTGTACACAGGCACATCGGCTGCGGCCGCGAACTCGGCCAGTTCTTTGTGCGCTTTGTGCCAGAACACGCCCGAGCCCGCCATCACCATCGGCTTCTTCGCCTGCGCGATCGCCTGCGCAGCCTGCTTGATCAGCGCCGGGTCCCCCATCACTTCGCCGCTCGTGCGATAGTTCACCGGCCAGTCGATGCTGTCTTCATCCACACGCCCGAAGAGCACATCCGAAGGGATCTGCAGGAACGTCGGCCCGAACCGGCCCGTCATCGCTTCGCGGAACGCCATCGCCATGTAATAGGGAAGCCGCCGTGTCTCGTATACCGTCTGCGACCACTTCGTGATCGGCTCCATCACCCGCCCCAGCTCGATGTCCTGGAGCGAACCCATATCGTACTGCCGCAGCGGCGAACGGCCACCGATGACGACCATCGGGCTCGAAGCCTGGTAGGCATTCGCCACCGCGGTCACCACGTCAGTCACGCCTGGCCCGGCTGTCACCACCGCAACGCCCGGCTTGAATGTGATGCGCGAGTAGCCATCCGCTGCGTGGCCCGCCGACTGCTCATGGCGGGTGTCGATGATCCCGATGTCGTTGTTGAGGCAGCCTTCGTAGATGTTCTGCACGTGGCCGCCGGAGAGCGTGAAGATGTGCCCGACGCCCTCGCCCTTAATCATGCGCGCGATGATTTCGCCGCCGTCGATCATGTTTCCCATGGGGGATCGAACTCCTTCGGATGCGTGTTTGTGCGCGCAGTATAGAGGGAAGGGGCGGAACGCGCCGTGGTATACTCGCGGTGTGATGGAAGGTAGTACCTGCACGCGAGGAGCCTGACCATGAGTAGTATCAAAACCGCCATTTCGTTGCGGGAAGACGTATTCGCTGACCTCGAAGCCGCAGCGCGTGAAGACCACCAGCCACGCAGTGCCGTGATCCAATCCGCGCTCATTCAATACCTTCGCGAACGCCGTTCACGCCGCATGACCGAGGAACTCAATGCAGCGTATGGCCAAGAAACCGGCGGTGAGCGTGCCGAACGGGCGGCCTGGCTTCAGGCGGCCCGGCGGACTGTGGCGCGTCATTTGGCTGACGACGAGTGGTAGCGCAGGGAGACGTGTACTGGGCGGACTTCGGCGACGCCGACGGTCATGAAGCAGCCTTTCTCCGGCCTGCGGTCGTCGTACAGTGCAATGCCGCCAACGCCTCGGTGATGGATACGGTGCTCGTCTGCCCCTGCACGACAACCCTCCGACGCAACAAATGGCCTGGCAATGTTGAATTGGCCCAAGACGAGGCCGGTCTGCCGAAGCGGTCACTGGTGGAAGTCACCTTGCTTACGGCGCTCGATCGCGCCTACCTGCATGGACACATCGGGCGGCTCTCGGAAGCGCGAATGCGGGCGATCGTGCGGGCCATCCACCAACTCGTCGAAATCGAGTAGGCGGCCCAGCCTCAGCGCTCAGAGCTCGCGCACCAGCCACTTCTCGGCCGCGCGCACCACGTCTGGCCCGATCTCGAAGTGCCCGCCGGGCAGCCATCGGATCGCCTTCTTTCCCGGGAGCGCCTCGTACAGCCGTTCGGTCGCGTCACGTGAGATCAGCTCGTCTTGCTCCTTGCCTACGATGAGCACGGCAGTGCGGCCCAGCTTCGGCACATCCGCGTCCGCCCCCTCTGCCGGGCCAGCGAGCCCTCCCTCGCCCACCAGGCAGAACGCGGCCGCCTTGAACCGTCCATCGCGCGCCACCGCCGGAATGCCGAGCATGCTCCCCAGCGAGTAACCCACAAACCCCAGGCGCGAAAGGTCCACCGGATATGCATCTGCCATCGCATCCAGCGCTGCATGCACCTCGGCCGCGAACTGCGAACGGATCCGTGGATACGCGTCCCGGTCACGGAACAGCACCATCGGGTCGTGGTCGCCACGGTCTCCGTGGAGCGGCGCGTCCAGCCCCGCGCACGCCCACCCACGTTTCGCCCACTGGTGCGCGATGTCCCGGACGAAGTAGTCATCCTTGCTGCCCATGCCAGGGTGCTGCATCAGCACGAGCGGGAGCCGTGCGTCCGCGCCCACCGGGTAGCAGATGAGGCCAGGCACATCCTCGCTACCGACCGTCAGCGAGAACCGCATCTCCGTCACCTCGCCGATGACGCTGCCCGCGGATCGGAAGCCCTCAACCATGCTCTCTAGCCTACACACGCACGTTCCCATGTGCGCCCTGTCACGGACTTGTAACGCTCGTTAATCACGTTTTTGCTTGACGCTTACCACCTATCCCGGACACTTCTCTGTGGCGGCAATCTGCCGCACGCCTAGCCTGCAGAAGCAGGACCGGGGA
>JAFKFP010000188.1 GCA_017308185.1 bacterium
GGGGATCGGCGAGCGCACGGTGAACTACCGGCTGCGTGACTGGCTGATCTCTCGCCAGCGCTATTGGGGCGCGCCGATCCCCATGATCCATTGCGACCAGCACGGCATCGTCCCGGTGCCCGAAGACCAGCTTCCCGTTCTCCTGCCCGAGCACGTCACCTTCGAACCCACCGGTCAATCGCCGCTCACCCTCATAGATGATTGGGTAAACGTGCCCTGCCCGATCGACGGCGGTCCGGCTCGCCGCGAGACCGACACACTCGATACCTTCATGTGCTCGAGCTGGTACCAGATGCGCTACGCCGACCCACACAACCCCGAACGGCCGCTTTCAAAGGAGGCCGCGCACGAGTGGCTGCCGGTGGACCAGTACACCGGCGGCGCGGAACACGCGGTCATGCATCTCCTCTACACGCGCTTCTTTTGGAAGGCGGCGCGCGACATGGGGGTCGTCGAAGGCGATGAGCCGATGCTCCGCCTTGTCAACCAGGGGGTCATTCTCGGGCCTGACGGCAACCGTATGTCGAAAAGCCGCGGCAACGTCGTCGCGCCTGATGAGCAGGTGGAGAAGTGGGGGGCTGACGCGTTCCGCTGTCAGCTCATGTTCGTGGGCCCGTGGGACCAGGGTGGGCCCTACAACCCCACTGGCATGGCCGGGATCGTGCGTTGGCTCAACCGGCTCTGGTCGCTCGCGTTGGAGCCCGTCGAACGAACGGCAGTTGCCGACGGTGATCCTGCGCGGGCTCTCCGCCGCGCGACTCATCAGACCATCCAATCTGTCACCGCAGACATGGAGAGTTTTCGCTTCAACACCGCCATCGCTCGTCTCATGGAGCACACCACTGCGATGCAGAAGGCGCGCGATGCGGGGCCCGTTGATGCCCAGGCCTGGGACGAGGCTGTGGAGTGTGCCCTGCTCCTCACCGCGCCGCTGGCCCCTCACATCTCGGAAGAACTCTGGTCGCGCACCGGGCGGCCGTACAGCATCCACATCGCCCAATGGCCTCGCGCCGATGCGGAACTCGCACGGGAAGATGCCATAGAGATAGCCGTGCAAGTCAACGGGAAGGTGCGCGACCGGCTCACGCTTCCCATCGATGCGGCCGAGGATGAAGCGCGCGAACTTGCACTCGCTTCCGCGCGTGTGCGCGAGTGGACTGATGGCCATGAACCACGCCGAATCATCTACGTACCCGGCAAACTCCTAAACATTGTGCTGTGATCAGTGCCACCAAGGGTGGATCTTTGGTGTAGCCACTAGACATCCATAACGTGTACGTCTATCGTGCGAGAAGCGCCGCGTAAAGCGGCCACCCGACTATGCCCGGCTCCCCGGCCAGGTGCACTGAGGAGGGCACCATGCAATTGAAGAAAAGCCCCCGCGATGCGCAGTATGATGACCTGCGCGACGAAACCGGTGACGAGCGTTCGCTCGACATCGACGACCGTGATACGGGCGACGACCGTATCACCCGGAACCGCACATCGGATTTCACCGAGAACCGTTCCAACACGCGTCCATCAGCTGGAGAAAGCATCATCGATGCGCACTCCACCTTTGATGGCCGTTTCGAGACCGAGCAGGATATGCGCGTGCTCGGCACCATCAGCGGCGAAGTGGTCTGCCGCGGCCAGTTCACCGTGGAGCAGGACGCCACTGCCCGCTCGAAGGTCGAAGCGCACGACGCCGTGATCCGCGGCCGCCTCGAAGGCGACATCGTGTGCTCCGGCCGGCTCCT
Organism: bacterium; assembly: GCA_017308185.1. GTDB lineage: Bacteria > Chloroflexota > Dehalococcoidia > Tepidiformales > Tepidiformaceae > JAFKFP01. Next base: position 1,740 of record JAFKFP010000188.1, read on the forward strand.
GCTCGCGAACACCGCCGTCATCTCTGGAACCATGAAGGCGGCCACGCTCGTTGTTGAAGAGGGTGCGAACGTCTCTGGCAACGTGGAGACCACTGTTGCGCCCGTCGCGCGGGTGACACCCGTCAGCTCGTCCCGCACTCCCACCCCGGAACCGTCGTCCGGCGCCGCAGCGCGCACGGAGAAGGATGCTGCAGCGTCTACTTCTCCGGCCCGCCCTGGACGCTCGGCCCCCAGTTTCGCATTTGTGCCATCGGACGAACGGCGCAGCGCCGAACGCTAACCCCGAGAAACGCAGGAGAGGGTGCACACAATCTGTGCACCCTCTTCGTTCCATCGTCGCAGGTCGATGGTCCACGTCGGTCGTGTCTAGATCACGTTGAAATAGACCACGCCATCGACTACCCAGGTACTCACTGTCTTGTTGGTCCGTTTGCCGGCTCGGCTAATGCGGAGCGCGACGCCTCGTGCGGTCTCACCGCGTGATGGTGTGAGCTTGCCAACTTTCCCGGCGGGAACACCTTCGATGTACTTCTCGTACTCTCGCATGCGTGTTGCCAGGCGGCCGGTTTGGCGCGTCGGGCGGGGCGCGTCGGAATCTTTGATTACACTGAATTCAGCCATTCGTCCATCCGTTTCGGTTAGGGTGTCATCCTACGCCGACCGCGTATTCGCGCGTAGTACTGCGCGCAAATCCTAACTCTATCCACGAGCGTGCGCCAGATCATCTGTCAAAAGTTGAGTGGCTCCCGCACCCTTCGCCGCATCCTCCGCGAAACTACCAGGCGTGGTATAGGGAGCGCTAGCGCTTCTCCGCCAGGCTGCCAATACTCGTCCGTACAGATTCGAGGAAGGTTTGCAACTGGTGTTCCAGGCGTTCCAGGATAGCGAGGGCATAATCATCCGCCTCCGCAAGTTGGCGGTGGGCCTGCTCGGCTGCCTCGCTAAAGTACTGTGCCGCAGTCGCGTCGGCTTCTGCGATCGTTTCGCGCGCCCGTGCTTCTGCATCCATCAGCATCGCCTGGCTCCGCTCCTGGGCCTCACGCATGATGCTGGTGTCGTCCAGCCGTCGTGCACGGTCTTCTTCTGACCGTGCAACGGCCTCTTGTGCCGCTTGCCGTGCTTCAGCAATCACCTGGTCCCGGGTTTCCAACACCTGGCTCGCCTGGCGAATATCCGCAGGCACAGCGAGGCGCATCTGGTCGATCACATACAGCATGCGTTTTCG
>JAFKFP010000189.1 GCA_017308185.1 bacterium
CAGCCTGAATGGTGCTGACGAATGGCGCCGGCGTCCGCCAGCACGCGCTGCTCCCGGCTCCGCACCACGCTCCATCTGCGTCCGCGGCGTTGCACGCCTCACCCCGGAGATCCGCTCCCTACCACGTCCCGCGCTACAATGCCGCAAACCCCGGAGGCCCCTCATGACCCAACCACACGCGCTCCCCACCGAACAGGAAGCCCTCGCCTACATCGAATCGTGCAGCAACTGGGGCCGCTGGGGGCCAGATGACGACGCCGGCACCGTCAACCTCATCACGCCGCAGAAGCGCATCGAGGCCGCATCGCTCGTCAAGAACGGCCGCGCCGTCTCCCTCGCATATCCGCTCAACACCGCCGGCGGTCCCGGCAACGCGAACCCCGCCCAACACTTCGTGCGCACCACCGCCACCGCCGCCGTCGACTACATCGGCATCCTCTTCCATGGTTACGCCACCACCCACGTCGATGCCCTCTGCCACATCTTCTGGGAAGGCAAGATGTGGAACGGCCGCGATTCCACACAGGTGCTCTCCACAGGCGCCCGCGCAGGCGCCGTCGATGCATGGGCCCAGGGGATCACCACGCGCGGCGTCCTCCTCGATATCCCGCGCCTCCGCGGCGAGCCATGCGTGACCCTCGACAAGCCCATCCGCGGCTGGGAACTCGAAGCCGCCGCTGAACGCGAGGGCCTCGAACTCCAGCCCGGCGATGCCGTCATCGTCTACGGCGGTCGCGGCGCATTCTACGAATCGAACCCGTCCTCGGTGCCAGGCGTGCGTCCCACTCCCGGCGTCCACGTCGATTGCGTCCCCGTGCTTCACAGGTGCGACGCCGCACTACTCGGCTGGGACATGCTCGATGCCGGCCCCACCGGCTACGAACAGTTCGACACCCGCGCCGCCGGCGGGCCCGTCCACGTCCTCGCGATTGTCTTTATGGGCCTCCCGCTCCTCGATAACGCCCGCCTCGAACCGCTCGCCCAGGTCTGCGCCGAAGAGAACCGCTGGGAGTTCCTGCTCACCATCAACCCGCTCAACATCCGCGGCGGCACTGGCTCGCCCGTGAACCCCATCGCCATCTTCTGACGGGAAATGTCGGCGCGCGGTGCGCAGGCTCAGGTCAAATCCATCCCAGGGTTCCAGGCGACCTCCCACAGGAACCCGTCAGGGTCTGCGAAGTAGCCTGCATAGCCGCCCCAATTCGTGTCCCGCGGTGCGGGTTCCCACGTTGTGCGCCAGCGAGAATCCTCCGTGTGGGCCGCCGGAGGGTCGGCCGGTTTCAGCTGCGAGTGCTTCGGCGTCGTACACAGCGAGCCACGCGCCTTCCATCCGAAACATGCCGACCTCGGCCTCGTCCACTTCGAGCGGGAGCCCCAGACCATCGCGATAGAACTGCTTGGCACGCTGCACGTCCGCAACGCCGAGCGTCACGAGGCTTATCTTCGGCTTCACGCCTAAGGTGCCTTGCCCAGCTTCTTCTCCGCGTTCGCGATGATCTCCCGCGTCTGGTCGATCATGTCCGGGCTCACGCTCACGCTGGTCACGCCCCACTCGACGAGCTGCTCGGTGATCTCCGGGTAGACGCTCGGCGCCTGCCCGCAGATGCCTGCCGTAATGCCGCGGGCACGGGCCGTCTTCACCGCGCGCTCGATCGCCGCCATGACGGCCTCGTTGCGTTCGTCGAACGTTTCCGCCAGCATCTCGCTGTCACGGTCGATGCCTAGCACCAACTGCGTCAGGTCGTTCGACCCGATCGAAATCCCATCAATGCCGACGTCAATGAACCGTTCGATGATGAGGACGTTCGCCGGCACCTCGACCATCATCCAGAGCTTGAAGTCGTCGCTGCGCTCCAGCCCGTGGCCGGCGAGCAACTCCTTCACCTTGCGCAACTCATCGGGTGTCCGCACGAACGGCACCATCACATACAGGTTGCGATACTTCTCGCGCACCTTCTTGATGGCCGCTACCTCAAGCGCGAACACCTCGGGGTCCTGGATGTACCTGCTCGCACCGCGATAGCCGATCATAGGGTTCTCTTCCGACTGTTCGAACTCTGCGCCACCGCGAAGGTTCGCGTACTCGTTCGTCTTGAAGTCCGTCAGCCGGTACACCACCGGCCGTGGGTCGAACGCCGCACAAAACTCGCTGATCCCCTGCGCCAGCGCGTCCGTGTACGCCTCCGGGCGGCCCTCCTGAATGAACGTCCGAGGGTGTACGCCCATCTGCGCCACAATGAACTCTGCACGCAACAGCCCCACGCCATCCACGTGACGCGCGGCCACCGTTGCTGCCAGCTCCGGCTCCGCGAGGTTCACATACAGGTTCGTCGCCGTCTTCAGCGAGGCTGACTTCGCATACCGCTCCTTTTGCCGCTCAGCCCACGCGATCCGCGTTTCGGCACGGCCCTCGTACACGGCGCCGGTCGAACCATCGACCGTGACCTGCAGGTCAACCTGCAGCTGCGTCGCCTCCGCCGCGCCGACCACGCACGGGATGCCGAGTTCGCGGCTCACGATTGCGGCATGGCAGGTGCGCCCGCCGCGCTCCGTAATAATCGCCGAGGCGCGCTTCATCGCGGGCACGAAGTCCGGCGTCGTCATCTCCGCGACGAGCACGTCGCCATGCTTCACGATGTCGATGTTCTCCGGGTCCAGCACTACACGGATCGCACCGACGCCAACACCCGGGCTAGCCGGCTGACCGGTTAAGAGGACAGGGGCCGTCTCTTCTTCGCCACCGTCATCCGCCGCACTGTCGCCATGCCCGTCGCGCATGGTCGTCACCGGGCGGGCCTGTGTCAGATAGAACTTGCCCTGCTCGTACGCCCACTCAATATCCTGCGCATGGCCGTAGTGTGCTTCGACCGCCTTGCCGATGCGGGCAAGTTCGAGGATCTCGGACTCGTCGAGCTTCTGGCGGTTGACCAGGTCGTGAGGCACCGATTGCCACGAATTGGCAGTCTCATAAGCGCCGTCGCCATCCCCGTTACGCGCGATCATCGTCTCCTGCGGTACCACCGAGGCCGAAACGAGTGTCTCAGTCGCCTTGTCGACGATGTAGAGGTCGGGCGATACCTCGCCCGAGACGATGCCTTCACCCAGGCCCCATACCGCTTCGATGGTGATCTTCGTGGGGTCCGAGTTCACCGGTTCGACCGTGAACATCACCCCCGATTTTTCCGACTGCACCATCCGTTGCACCGGTACGGCCAGTCCGACTTGCATGTGCTCGAAGTTATTCTCGACGCGGTAGAAGACGGCGCGTGCCTCGAAGAGCGATGCCCAGCAGGCCTGCACGGCCCGCACGACATTCTCCGCGCCGACGACGTTCAGGAACGTGCTCTGCTGCCCGGCGAAGCTCGCCTCCGGCAGGTCCTCAGCCGTAGCCGAACTGCGCACGGCCACCGGCCCTTCGCCGAGTGCGCGATACGCCTCTTTGATCTCGTCTGCCACATGGCCCGGCATGGGCGCATCGATGATTCGCCGGCGGATCTCTGCCGCGCGCGCGTTCAATGCCCGTGAATCGTGGACGTCCAGCCCTGCCAGGTCCGCGCGTATGAGGGCGTCGAGGCCGTTAGATTTGATGAATCGCATGTACGTTTCGGCGGTGACGACAAAGCCCGGCGGCACCGGGATGTTCGCCTGCGTCAGCTCGCCGAGATTGGCGCCTTTTCCTCCAACGAGGCCAAGGTCATCGCGGCCTACTTCGGAAAACCACACCACCGAACGGATTATGCTAACCAATTTGGCTATACCTCAGGCTATGTTTCATAGTGCCAGCCAATGGCTCGGCCACCATCATACCAGAACTGCCACGCCCCCTGTGCGAAATTGCGACGTTTCAAAGTGAAGAATCCATTTCATTCCTGCCATCGGCTATGACAGTTGGCGGTGATATCCGGCGCTGCGGGGTCCCGACCATGCCACCATAAGAGGCCAGGCCCGCACCACCTGGCCCCGCGGCTCACTCTACCGTGACTGTCTTGGCAAGGTTGCGCGGCTGGTCCACGTCGCAGCCGCGGAATACCGCAACGTGATATGCCAGCAACTGGAGCGGGATGGTCGCGACCACCGGTTCGAAATCCGCCCCGATAGCCGGCACCGCGATCGCCGCGGTCGCCACCGCGCGCGTCTCGTCGTCACCAGCGCTCACGATCGCGATG
>JAFKFP010000190.1 GCA_017308185.1 bacterium
GGTGGATGCGCCGAGGAGGAACGTCTCGCCCGGGCGGGTTTCGTAGACCATCTCCTCGTCGAGTTCACCGACACGCGGGCCGCCCTCTCCCAGAAACACTCCGTAGAGGCCACGGTCGGGGATGGTGCCGCCGTTGATGAGAGCAATCGTCCTGGCGTCGCGGCGGCTGCTGACGATATCGGTGGTACGGTCCCAGGTAACGCGCGGTTTGAGGTCGGCGAATTCGTCCGAGGGGTACTGGCCCGCGAGCATGCCGAGCACGCTTTCGAGCGCATCGCGAGTGAGCCCGGCGAAGCTGTAGGTGTTGCGCACGAGCGTTTCGATTTCGCTGACGGCGAGCTCTTCGACGGCGCACATGGCGACGATCTGCTGGGCGAGCACATCGAGCGGGTTCTTCGGGACCTCGGTGCGTTCGATCAGGCCGTCGCGCATGCGCTCGGCGACGACCGCGCATTCGAGGAGGTCGCCCCGGAACTTTGGAAAGATGCGGCCGGTGCTGGCGCCGCCCACCTGGTGTCCGGCGCGGCCGACGCGCTGCATGCCACGGGCGACGGACTTCGGCGATTCAACCTGGATGACGAGGTCGACCGCGCCCATATCGATGCCCAGTTCGAGGGAGCTGGTGCACACGAGGGCCGGGAGTTCACCGGCCTTGAGCTTTTCTTCGATTTCGAGACGCTGCTCGCGTGACACGGAGCCATGGTGCGCGCGGACGAGCTCTTCGCCGGCGAGGTCGTTCATGCGTGCGGCGATGCGCTCGGCAAGGCGCCGGTTGTTCACGAAGATGAGTGTGGAGCGATGGGCGCGGACGAGCGCCAGCAGTTCCGGGTATACGGCCGGCCAGATCGAGCTCCGCGATTCGGGGTCGCCCTCGCCGGGGAGGTAGTCGCCGGGGCGGTCCATGCGCTCGAGCGGGACGACGATCTGGAGGTCGAGTTCGCGTGCGACGCCGGCGTCGGCGATGGTCACCGGCCGCGGGCCGCCAAGGTACTTCGCGACCTCTTCGAGCGGGCGCTGGGTGGCAGAGAGGCCGATGCGCTGCGGCGGGCGGTCGCAGAGCCGTTCGAGGCGTTCGAGTGAAAGGGCGAGGTGGGCGCCGCGCTTCGTGGCGGCCATCGTGTGGATCTCGTCGACGATGACGGTCTGGACGGTGCGAAGCGCCTCGCGGGAGCGCGATGTGAGCAGGAGGTAGAGGGATTCGGGGGTCGTGATGAGGATATCCGGCGGGTCCTTGCGGACCTGCTCACGCTCGCGGAGGGGGGTGTCGCCGGTGCGTGTCGCCACCCTGATATCAGGCTCCGGGAGCCCTTCCCGGAGGGCGGCGATGCGGAGGCCGGCGAGCGGGGCGCGGAGGTTGCGTTCGATATCGTACGAAAGGGCCTTGAGCGGGGAGATATAGAGCACGGACACGCCGGGCGACTCGCGCTTCGGGGTCTTCGCGGGCGGCCGCGCCGCGAGTTGATCCAGGCACCAGAGAAAGGCTGCGAGGGTCTTCCCGGAGCCGGTTGGCGCGCAGAGAAGGGTGTGCTCGCCGCGTGAGATCGCATCCCAGCCGAGCTCCTGCGCGCGCGTTGGCGCCGCGAAGGTGTCGCGGAACCATGTACGCGCAGCGGGGCCGAAGCGTCCCATCACATCGGGCGGTGTGGCAGCGGGCATACCGTCTATTGTCGCAGATGGCGCCGATGGCGAACAGACGTTCTGCGATGCCTGGCCGAGGGCCGGAGGCGGGGATGCCTTCGACCACTCTTCGCTGAGGTCGCGGACGACTGGGCTATGCCTTTTGCCGGATGCAGCGTGGGCTCAGTTCACGCGGCGCTCCTGGCCCTGCCAGTACTGGTTTCGGAGCACGAACTTCTGCAGCTTGCCCGTGGCCGTACGCGGGAGTGTCTCGACGAAGTCCACGGAGGTGGGGCACTTGAAGTGCGCGAGGTAGTCGCGGGTGAACAGGATGATCTCCTCTTCGTTCGCCGTGGCCCCTTCCTTTAGCACGATGAGCGCCTTGGGTGTCTCTCCCCACTTCTCGCTCGGCACGCCGATGACGGCGCACTCGAGCACCGCCGGGTGCTTGTAGAGCGCATCCTCGATCTCGGGCGAAGAGATGTTTTCGCCGCCGGAGATGATGACGTCCTTCGCGCGGTCCACGATGTGGATGTTGCTGTATTCGTCCCAGACTGCGAGGTCGCCCGTGTGGAACCAGCCACCCTCGAACACGCGCTCGGTCTCTTCCGGCTGGAGCCAGTAGCCCTTGAGCATCATGTTGCCCTTCGCGCACACCTCGCCGATCGCCTTGTTGTCCTTCGGCACCGGGTTGCACTGTTCATCCAGCACCTGGATGTCGCAGCCGATGACTTCGAAGCCGGCCCGCATGCGGCGCTGGTAATCCTTGCCATCGGCGTTGTGGAAGTCCGGGTGAGAGACGGTGATGAGCGGCGCTGTCTCCGTCAGGCCGTAGATCTCGATGAACTCCCAGCCCATCTCCTCTTCGAGCGCCTTCACGAATGCGGCCGGCGGCGGCGCGCCCGCGATGGTGAAGCGCGGCTTCGTGGTGATGGTGTACTTCGCCTTGTCAGGGAAGTTGAGGATCGTGCTGAGCACGGCCGGCGCCATGCACGCGAACGTCACCTTTTCATCCTGGATGAGCTGGTAGATATCGGGGCCGTTGACCGCGCGCAGCACCACGTGCGTGGCGCCCATGGCGGTGAGCGCGAACGGGCCGCCCCAGCCGTTCGCGTGGAACATCGGCAGCGTCCATAGCTCCACATCGTCGTGGGTGATGCGCAGGTGGGCGATGAAGTTGTAGGCGTTGATGTAGTTGTTGCGATGCGTGAGCATGACGCCCTTGGGACGCGCCGTCGTGCCCGACGTGTAGTTGATGGTCGCGACATCGGTCTCGTCGATGCTCACGTCGTGCGTCTTCGTGGTGGGCTTGTTCGAAATCATCCGGT
>JAFKFP010000191.1 GCA_017308185.1 bacterium
TGCGGCCGGATGATGCGGCCGGCGCCGCGCAGGCCGATGCGTGCCATGGCCGATGCCGCGCGCGCGCGGGTTGCGCCGCTGAAGGACGCTGCCCAGGCGAACCATGCGGCCTTCTCGCGGCGGCCGCCTGACTTGCCCGACTCGACGCTGTCTGACCGCAGGTCGAGCAGCATGCGGTGGATAGGGATGCCGACGGGGCAGACTTCGGTGCAGCGGCCGCACAGGCTGCTCGCGAAGGGCAGGTCGGCATAGCGGCCATCGCGCCAGATGAGAGGCGAGATGACGGCCCCTATCGGCCCCATGTACGGCGAGTCGTACGAAAGGCCGCCTGCCGCGCGGTAGACCGGGCAGCTGTTCATGCAGGCGCCGCAGCGGATGCAACGCAGGATGTCGTGGTAGCGCTCGTCGCGGCTGATGCGCGAGCGCCCGTTATCGATAAAGACAATGTGGCGCTCCTGGCCCGGCAGCGGGTCCGCGACGAAGTGGGTGAATGCCGTCAACGGCTGGGCGGTGGCGCTCGGCGCGAGCACTTCGAAGATGGCGAGCGCGCCCGCCTCATCGGCGACGACCTTTTCGAGGCCGGTGACGGCGATGTGCAGACGCGGATGACTCACGCCGAGACTGACATTGCCCTCGTTTTCGACGATGCCGATACGGCCACTCGATGCGATGACCGTGTTCGCCCCGGTTATCGCCGCATCGCAGTCCTTGAAGAAGTCGCCAACCACATCACGCACGAACCGAGAGAGGCGGACAGGGTCGTCATCGGGGATTTCTTTGCCGGTGCGGAGCAGTACTTCGCGGATGCGGGCGCGGTTGAGGTGGAGGGCAGGGGCGGTGAGGTGGCTGGGACCGCGCCCCTCGATATCGACGATGTATTCACCGATGTCGGTCTCGAGGACATCGATGCCGTCGTTGCGGAGTGCGTGCGTGAGTCCGATCTCTTCACAGACCATGGACTTCGATTTCGCGACCCGTTTGGAATCGCCGAGGAGGGCACGGACGATGCGCACGGCTTCGGCGGCGGATTGCGCGCGATGGTAGTGGATGCCGCGACGTTCGAGGTTGACGCGAAGCTGGGAGTGCAACTCTTCGAGACGGCCAATGGCATCGGTGCGGGCGGCCTCGGCGCGCTGGCGTGCATCGGCGGGGCTGCGCGCGAGCATGGTGGCCGAATCCGCCATGAGTTTGCGCATGATGGGGGTCAGGGTGGCGGCGGGCCGTTCCTCGCGGATTTCCCGGGCAGCGCGCTGGCGGTAGCCGCTCATGCGAGCGCCCTGGCGAGCAGTTCAGGCATCGTCCAGACTTCGAGTTCGAGGCCCATCCCGCGGGCGCCGGCTTCGAGATGGGCGAGGCACGAGAAATCGGCGGAGACGAGCACCCTGGCGCCTGTCGCCGACACTTCTTCGAGCTTCGCGGTCATCATGGCGACGGAGACCTCGCGCATTTTGACGCTAAAGGTGCCGCCGAACCCGCAGCACTCTTCTTCGTGAGGGAGGCGGCGCACTTCGAGGCCCTCGACGCGGGCGAGGAGGCCGGTGACGGTGTCGGTGATGCCGAGTTCGCGCCTTCCGTGGCATGAGTCATGGTAGGCCACGACGCCTTCGAGTTTGAGCCCGAGCCGGTCGAACCGGGGGTGCGTGGCGACGTAGCTGTTGAATTCGTGGAAGCGTGCGGCGATGGCCTGGGCGCCGGTGCGCCGTGTGCCGTCGAAGAGCATCGGCAGGTAGTGCTGGACCATGGCGCTGCATGAACCTGAGGGCAACACGATGGACGAGAACGGCTGGGCGGAGCGCAGAAGCTCGCGGCCGACCGTGCGTGCCTCCGCGCGGTAACCGCTGTTAAAGGCCGGCTGGCCGCAACAACGGCCATCGAGGAGTGTCACATCATCGCCGAGGGCCTGGAGCACGCGTTGGGCGTTCGCGGCATCGCGCGGGCGCAGGACGCTCATGTAGCAGGGGTCAAACAGGGCGACGCTTGCCATTGTGCGCACCGTAGCCGCGGTGAGGGGGTGGACGCAAGGGGCGCCATGGTGCGTGCGGCATCGGCGCCGGTTCCCGTCCCCACCCTGAACGCGTATCTCCCGTAAACTATGCGCATGTTTGGAAAAGCGTTTCAGGTGGCGAAGATCCGCGGCATCGGCATTCTCATCCACCCTTCATGGCTGATCATCATCGCCTTCCTGATATACGCCCTCTCCGATGGGTTCTTCCCGGACCAGTACGATGGCTGGAGCACGGCGGCCTACTGGGTGGTGGGCACGATTTCGGCGCTACTGCTGTTCGTTACCGTGCTCGTGCACGAACTCGCGCATGCGTTTGTGGCGAAGCGCCGGGGCCTGGATGTGCCGCACATCACGCTGTTCATCTTCGGCGGCGTTTCGGAGCTTACACAGCAGCCGCGGACCGCGGGCGAGGAGTTCCAGATTGCGGCGGCGGGGCCGCTGACGAGCATCATCATCGCGGCCATTTGTGCCGTGTGCTGGGTCCTGCTGCCGGGTGCAAAGGTGGAGGCTACGTTCCTCTATCTCTCCGGTGTGAACCTGCTGCTCGGCATCTTCAACATCATCCCCGGCTTCCCGCTCGATGGCGGCCGCGTATTCCGTTCGATTGCCTGGAAGCGCACGAAGAACTTCCGGCGCGCGACACGCATCGCGAGCGGAGCAGGCGAGATGGTGGCGTGGTTCATCATTATTGCGGGGTTCCTGCTCCTGCTGATCGGCTTCATCTTCAATGGGCTGTGGCTGCTGCTCATTGGCTGGTTCCTGCTCTCGGCAGCACGCAGCGAACTGCAGAATATGCAGTTCGAGACCGTCCTCAGCACGCTCCATGCGCGCGACCTGATGCACTCGGAGTTCTCGACGGTGACGCCGGGACTCGACCTTCAATCGGTGGTGGATGACTACATGATCCCGCACGGGGACCGGGCAGTGGTGGTG
>JAFKFP010000192.1 GCA_017308185.1 bacterium
CACCACGATGGCATCCGCCACGGTGCCGCCCACCGTCATCTCCTTCAACGCAGTGAGGTTGATGAACGAAGGCGGCCGGATGTGGAACCGGTACGGCGCCGGGCCTTCATCGCTGATCACGTAGTAGCCGAGTTCACCACGGGCGCCTTCCACCCGCGCGTACGCCTCACCCGCCGGCGGCCGAAGCGACAGCGGGATCTCCGTCTTATAAGGCCCGCCGGGGAGCCCATCGAGCGCCTGCTCAATGATCTTCACGCTCTGGCGCATCTCTTCTAGCCGCACGATGAAGCGGTCGAAGCAATCGCCCTGGTAGCCTATCGGTATCTCGAAATCGTACTTTTCGTACCCGGAGTACGGGTCGGCCTTGCGGATATCCCACGCTACGCCGCTTCCTCGAAGCATCGGGCCGGTGAGGCTCGAGTTGATAGCCATCTCCGGAGTCAGCACACCCACGCCGCGTGTCCGCGCCACGAATATCTCGTTCTCCACGAGCACGCCCGCCAGGTCATCGATGAGCGGCGGGAAGATGCGGATCACGTCACGCACGGCCGCCTCGAACGTACCTGCCGGAGGGTCGAACGCGACGCCGCCAATCCGCATGTAGTTGCACGTCAACCGCGCACCCGAGCACATCTCGAAGATGTCCATGATCTTCTCGCGGTCGCGGAACGCCCACATCATCGGCGTCTGCCACGCCCCGGTATCGTTCGCGAACGCCCCTACTGCCATGCAGTGGCTCGCGAGCCGTTGGAGTTCGGACATAATCACGCGGATGGCCTGCGCCCGCTCCGGCACCCCGATTCCCGCCAACTGCTCAACCGCAAGGCAGTAGCCCAGGTTGTTGGCCATGCTCGAGAGGTAGTCGGTCCGGTCCGTGAACGGGATGTTCTGCGTGTAGGTGCGCTCCTCGGCCAGCTTCTCGATCGACCGGTGCAGGTAGCCCATCACGCTTTCGGCATCGATGACGCGCTCACCGTCGACGGTCGCTTTGATGCGGAACACGCCGTGGGTCGATGGGTGCTGCGGCCCGATGTTGATGACGAACGGTTCGCTACCGACAGGGCTCATTCGACGACCCTCACCGGCGGCTCAGGCTTCGGCGCCACCCCTGCGAACTCGTTCAGGCCAGGCTGGAGGCCCCCCGGCATCGAAAGGAAGTCCTTGCGGAGCGGCCACCCCGGGAAGCCATCCCACAGCAGGATGCGCTTGAGGTCCGGGTGGTCTTCGAACTTAATGCCGAACATGTCGTAGGCCTCGCACTCCTGCATCCAGGCGCCGTACCACACAGGCGTGACGCTCTGCACCGACGGCTTCTCTCGGTCCGGCACTTCCACTTTGATGATGCCGATCTGGTTCTTCACGAGCGAGTGCACGTGGTACACCACCTCCAGGTGGTCCCAGTAGTCGACTCCGCACAGGTTCACGAGATACGCGAAGTCAGCATCCGGGGATGTCCGCAGTGCCGCCATGGTCTCCCGCAGCTGTCCAGGCTTGAGGTAGCAGATGAACCCGTCCTGCTTCGCGACCGACCCCGGCACGAGCGCCTCGGCCCACGCCGCGATTTGTTCGCCCGAAAGCTGCTTCGTCGCCATCAGTGCCACTCCAGGGCGCGCTTCCGCCATGCATACAGGATGCCGAGCGCGAGGATTGCGATGAAGCCCAGTCCTTCGAAGTACCCTCCCCACCCGATCTTGTCGTACATCATCGCCCACGGGAACAGGAACACGATTTCGACGTCGAAGAGGACGAACAGCAGCGCGAAGGAGTAGAAGCGGAAATTGAACTGGACGTGCGATGGCCCTTCGGTCCGCAGACCACACTCGTATGTATCGTCTTTGACCGGGTTCGAATCGCCCATCGGCCGGATCCGCAGATACCGAAATGCCCACGAGGTGATGAGCGCGCCGGCGGGGAAGACGAGCGCAATAATGAGCAGGATGCCGATGTGGCCGTATTCGTAGAGCACGCCGTTGCCGATTGTGAAATTCGTCGCTTACGACCGGCGAACTATAGCACGGCCCCGGAGACCGGACAAAGGCAGGGCCGCGCCGGCCCTGCCGCCAGTCACGCGAGATCCCACATTTCGACGGCGTTGCCACCCACAATCCGCTTGCCATCCTCTTCGCCCGCGGCGGTGAAGATGTCGCGCACGGTCTGGGCGCTGTAGCCGAGCGTGCTCTCCGGGTGGGGGTAGTCCGATGCCCAGAGCACCTTGTGTGGCCCAATGTGCCGGAGGAGTTCGAGGCCGATGGGGTCTTCCTGGAAGGTCGCGTAGCAGTTCTGCCACCAGTAGTAGCTCGGCATGTTGGCGAGTTTCGGGTTCACTTCGCTCTCAAAGTCGCGGTAGATGCGGTCGGCGTCGAACAGTGCCGCCGGCACCCAGTGGATCCCGCCTTCGGTGAAGATCACCTTCATCTGCGGATGGCGCTCCAGCACCCCCGAGAACGTCAACAGTCCGAAGAGCCGGCGGAACGGCGAGAACGTCTGCATCTGGAACGTGCCCAGCGCGCCCATGCCTCGCGTCTGGATGTTTTCGCCGATGTGGAACGAAATCGGGTAGCCGCTCTCTTCGATGGCGTCCCACAGCGGCTCGCAGGCGCGGCTGTTGTAATACACGCCGGGAGGCGCCGACGGGATCTCCATCGCGTGGAAGCCGAGTGCTCGCAGTTCTTGCAGGTTGTCTTTCGCGGCTTCAGGTCCCCACCAGTTGAGGATGCCGACGCCATATAGCCGATCGGGATAGGCCTTGCAGTAGTCCGAGAGCCACTCGTTGTACGCCCGCATGCACGCGCCACGGAGTTCGATATCCTGGAGTCCTGCCAGCGAAAGCGTCCTTTGCGGGAAGATGATTTCCTTGTTGACCCCCTCCGCATCGAGGTCCTGGATTCGGACGTCGGGGTCGATCATGCCTTCGCGCCCTTCG
>JAFKFP010000193.1 GCA_017308185.1 bacterium
AGCCACGTGGCTGCATCGAGTGCCTGGGCTTTCGCAGTGACGCCGGCATCCTCCATGTTCTTGACGAAGATGTTGACGTAGTCGGCAACGTTATAGGCGGCAGGATAGCTGAAGGTGAACTCGGTGACGCCCGCGGCGGAGAAGAGCTTCTTGGCTTCGGCGGGGTCGTACGGCTGGTACTGCTTGAGTTGAGCGGCCGACAGGGTGTACCCGTCGAAGACGTATGACAGCGGCCCGATCGCCTCACCCGCGCCATCGCCAATGATGGTGATGTACTGCTGACGGTTGATCGCGTAGTTCACCGCACGGCGAACCCGCGGGTCGGTCCAGGGCGCCGTCTTGACGTGCATCCAGAACGAATCAAAGCCGGTGCTCTTGGAGTGGTAATAGGCGAGCTGTGCGTTCGCCGCCTTGAGCTGCTTCGCCTCATCCTGGTTGATGGCGCCGTAGGCGTCGAGCTGGCCCGCGCTGAAGGCGGTGCGCTCCGTCGCCTGGTCCGAAAACGAGCGGATGATGAGCTTATCCAGGTAGGGCTTGCCAGATTTGTAGTACGCGGGGTTCTTCACCATCGTGGCATGATCGCCTTCGACGAGCTCGGTGAGCGTGAACGCACCTGCGCCCACGGCCTCCTTCTTCAGGTTGGCGTTGGACAGCCACTCCTTCGGCACGATCGGCCCGATGAGGTTGTTGCCTACATTCGCCTCGGTCCACGCATAGGGCGACTTCATCACCATCCGAAACGTGTTGGCGTCCGGGGTATCCATCTTATCGATCCACTGGCTGGCAAAGGCATAGCCGTTGGAGCCAGAATTCGGGTCTTTGATGCGGTTCCAACTCGCCAGCACGTCACTCGAATCGAGCGCGCGTACGGGCACGCCCTGGCTATTAGCCGCGATCATGACGCTAGGGCGCAGGTTGAAGACCCAGGTGAGGTTGTCAGATTGGAGCTTGTGGCTCTGCGCCAGATCGTCGATCACTCCGAGCTTCGGGTATACCGCCATTTCATCTCGGATGAGATAGTTGTAGACGAGCGGCACGATGCCCGAGCCGCCATAGACGGAGCTGTGCGGATCGACGCCCGCGAACGGACCCGTAAACGCCTCCGTATACGAACCACCTGCCTTCGGAGTCTGTGTTGGGCTCGCGGCCGCCGAAGCGCTCCCTGATGGCGACTGCGACGACGCAGGCGTCGATGTCTTGTTGCTGCTGCTGCTACACCCGACCGCCGCGAGGCTCGCAAGCCCGACGCCGGCGGCCGCGGTCCCTCCTAGGAGGCTGCGCCGCGTGGTGCGCTTGGATGTCAGATTCCGCCAATAATTGTGCTCCCCAGCCATATGATCCCCCTGTAGCACGCTTTGCATCGGTGCGTGTTCGGCGCCATTCGCGCTAGCAATGGGAGTATTTTGCCGGGGTTGGAGCACGTCAAACGGCCGGTATACCGACATTTATTGTGATCGCAAACAAGTGCCGAATCCGAAGTCCCGTCCCTATCGTCACGTGTCGCGCTCGTCATACACGACTAGAGGATGCGGCCGAACAGGTCATACCCGGCAGATTGTTCGATGCGCACACGGACGCGTTCGCCCGCGACGGCCTCACCTCGCGCAATGACCAGCCCGTCGACTTCCGGGGCTTCGCGATAGGTTCGTCCGGCCGCTACCGGGCTGCCATCGTCGTCTTCCCCGGCGCCTTCGATGAGCATGTGAAGTTCGCGCCCGACAAAGGCACGCGACCGTGCTGCGGCGATCTTCTGCTGCTGGCGCATGAAGCGGTCGCGGCGGTGCGCTTTCAGCTTGTCGGGCACCTGCGACCCGGCATCGTGAGCGGGAGTCCATTGCTGACGCGAATAGGTGAAACAGCCAGCATGATCGAACTCAATCGCCTTTGCGAAGTCGAGCAGTTCGCGGAATTCGGCCTCGGTCTCACCAGGGAAACCCGCGATGAACGATGTGCGCAGCACGACATCCGGCATGGCGCGCCGCAACTCTTCGATGAAGCGCATGACTTTCTCAGTGCTGTGCGGACGCTTCATGCGGCGAAGCGTGGCCTCGGACCCGTGCTGGAGGGGCACATCGAGGTAGTGCACGACGTTGGGCAGCCGCGCCATGGTCTCGATGAGCGCCGGGGTAACACGGCTGGGGTAGGCGTACATCAGCCGCAGCCACACGTCTGGGCCAACCGCTTCGGCGAGCATCTCCAGGAGGCCGGGCAGTCCGCTGGCGACGGGCATCCCGAGGTCTTCGCCCCATGCGGTGGTATCCTGACCAACGAGCACCAGTTCCTTTGCACCTGCGGCAACAAGCCGTTGCGCCTCCTTCACGAGGAGGCCTGCTGGGGCCGAGCGGAGGCCACCCTTGATCTTCGGGATGACACAGAAGGTGCAGGGCGCGTCGCAGCCATCGGAGATCTTCAGGTAGGCGCTCGGGCCGGCGACGCGGACGTTGCTCTCGGGGATATCGAAAATCGCGTCTACATCGACGCTCAGAAGTCGCGCCACTTCGGGCCATTGACCAACGCCGAACACATGATCGATCGCCGGGTGCTCCTCGCGGACCTGGCGCCCGTAGAGTTGCGTCATGCACCCGGCTACGATGAGCGTCTGCCCTTCGCGCTTATGTGCGGCGAGCTCTTCGACTGCCGCTATCGATTCGGCCTGGCTCTGTTCGATGAAACCGCAGGTGTTAACAATGATGGCATCGGCATCCTCGGGCTGGATGACGGGCAGGAGTTCACCACCGGTCAGGATGCGTTCGAGATGGGAGCTATCGACATCGTTCTTCGGACAGCCGAGAGTGACGATGTGGTAGGTACGAGGGACTGCCATTACTGACCTGCGCTTATGACGAGATGGACCGTATTGCCGGCGAGTGCGGTACTGTTCGGCGCCGGCGCCTGGTCGATAACAGTACCT
>JAFKFP010000194.1:0-2398 GCA_017308185.1 bacterium
AAGCGCCGCCTCGCCGCCGCCGGCTCGGTCTCGCAGTGACGCTCAGGTCGCGCTTGTACAGATGCTCCACGCCTGGTTGAACAGGCGGCGCCCGAACAACGGCGCCGGGCAATAGTTCACGACCTGGGCGCCTTCGAATTCGCCGTAGACACGCATGAAGATTGGTGCGTCAGTATCCATCCGCCCCGCGGCGTCGCCGTATGCTTCGCACTCACCGGGCGCCGGTGCGTACCCTGCATCGCCCGCCAGCGGCGATGTCCACAACACTGAGTCCAGCAGCGCCGCGACCGAATCAAGCCCGCCACCCACATTGGCCACGTCGTCTTGCGTGAGCCCGCGCTCCTCAGCCAGCGCTCGCAGCGTACGCCCGATCGACACCCGCCACACCAGCGCACGCGGAGCCTCTGGATGTTCCCTGGCCGCCTTCGCGTACGCCTCAGCTGTGAAGGCCACATCGAACAACTCGGGCAGGCGGTCAAGCACATCGTGAAGATGCGCCGCGAACCCCTCCTCAAACTTTGAGACCAGCACACGCGCGCCATCACGACGCACTACGCGGCGTCGCTCCGTGACACCCGGCAGCCCCTCCATCCACTGCTGCAACCGCTGCTCGAACCCGTCATCGCGCACCGCCAGAGGATACCAGCTCCCAGGCTCAGCCGCGGGGGACAACGGCCGATGTCAGCCAGTGCCGCTTCCCTGTTCCCCGTTCCCGGACCGCGCCTTCCCGCCCGGCGCCGATACCATCAGCTCGATGAGCCGCTCCGTCACACGTGGCTCCAGGCCTTCGGTATGTCCCTTATCCATCCGCACGACATCGGCAATCACCCGCCCGCCGCGCGCACCTGGATACACGTATACCTGGGCCGTGCCCGGCCGTGGCGACAGTCCCCACGCCGGGGTCGACTTCCCTTCCATGGTCGTGTCGTGGATCTGTCCCGGCTGATCGTCCACCACATCATCCAGGCGCTGCCGCGGGCCTGCCCCATATTTCTCCGCCCACGGCGACGTCGCGGGCAGGGCCACCATCTCGTGCTCGCCACTCTCGAAGATGAACGAGATATCCGCATCAACCTCCGCGGCCCGCCCCGGGCGAGGGCCGCCCCCCGTCGTCGTCACTGGCGGACGCGTCGCCATCCGTGGCGCGAAGAACGACTCTGGCAATTCGATTGGCCCGATACGGCCACCCGAGAGGCTCAACCAGCCATCCACCCGGTCGCGAAAATAATCCTGCCCCAGCAGACGGTTCGAAGTCATGCCGCCCTGCGAGTGGCCGGCCAACCAAAACGCCTTGATGTTCTCGATGCCATAGCGTTCGAACACGAACTCCACGATGTTGCGCAGATGCTCGTCGTCGGCCTCCGCCACCCAGCGGCGAGACGGCTCCTTGGTGGCGGCCGAAGGAGTCGCAATCACCAACCGGTACTTCTCTTTGTAATCCACCGCCGGGAAGTAACGCCGCTGCCAGTGCCCTACAGACCCGCCACCGTGCAGGCTGAGGATGAAGGTAACCTCCTCCCCCTGCTCAAGATCATCCGGGTCATCGAGATAGAACTTGCGCCCAGTCTTCTCATCCAGCGCTGTAATGCTGCTCACAGGCTCCCCCAGCACAGTCGTGTCAGGGGCAGTCTACGCCATCGCGACGGAGACGGGGTCCGCGAGCAGCCCACCCATCGATCAGCGCGTCGTGGGTAGCCAACACCGAATGTATGCAGGAGAGAAACGCTCAGGTGGTACCCCCGACAGGACTCGAACCTGTGCCTTCGGCTCCGGAGGCCGACACTCTATCCGCTGAGCTACGGGGGCGTACCTGCCCAATATCCTATCGCGGTCCTCACCTAGCAGCATCCCCGCCGCTACCCTCCGGGCGTCTCGATGCGCGGCGTTGCACCTGGCGCCGATGCCTCTCGCAGCCGCACGTACAGCGCATCATCCGGGTTCGTCACCCGCTCGCACCACACCCCGAACGTTCCCGCCAGCGCCACAACGCCATCCGCATCCGACAGCGCGACAGCCGTCGGCCGCTCCCAGCGCGGCACCTTCCGGTCCACGAACAGGTCAGACACCTTCCGATGCCGGTCGTTGATCAACATCCGGTCCCCGGGAGATACCTGCCGCACCCGCAGTACTCCCCGGAACGAGCCGTTCCCGATGCCGAATGTCACATCAGCAGGACCCGCCACATACGGCTCCGTCGCCACGTCAACCCGCCACGTCCCTGCCAGCGTCGAGCCTGGCACGTTCAACACGACTGGCTCGAACCCCGCCACGTCCTCCAGCGCGGGCCCAATGCGCACCCTCCCGCACGACACCTCCACAACGCAGGGACCGAAACCCACTCTCCCGGTGCCCGCCGCCAGCGCCGCGCGCAGGTTCTCAAGGCGAGTGCGCCCAACAG
>JAFKFP010000194.1:2411-5315 GCA_017308185.1 bacterium
CACGTCCTCGAGCGCGAAGACGCTTCCGATCGCCGTCCGCTCCAGCGGTCGCAGTTCGAGCGCCCGCCGCTCCACCCCTGCGAACACCTCGCGGGCACTCGCGGCGAGGTTCAAGAGCGCCCTGTCCACCGCAGGGTTGACCGCGCGCAATGCCGGGAGCGTCTCAAGTCGTAAACGGTTCCTTGTATACCTGCGGTCCGAATTCGATAGATCTTCGACAGGCTCGATCCCTGCCTCCTCGCAGATGGTCCGTGTCTCGTCACGGCCAAGCTCAAGGAGCGGCCGCACGAGGCGCTGCGAAGGGGCCCCGGGGATTCCCGCCACCGGCGCCATGCCGCGAAGGCCCCGGATGCCGGTCCCCCGGATCACCCGCATGAGAACCGTCTCCGCCTGGTCATCCGCCGTATGGCCGGTCGCGACGCAATCGGCCTGCTCCTTGCCTGCGACGAACGCGAGGAACTGGTAGCGCATGCGCCGCGCCGTCTCTTCGATACCGAGATGCCGCTCAGCAGCCATCGCCGCCACGTCGCCTTCACCCGTTACGCACTCAACGCCGAGGGCGGCGCAAATCGCCCTCGCACGCTCCATGTCGTCTCGCGAATTCGGCCGCAGTTGGTGGTCGAAGTGCCCCGCGCACACCTCGAACCCGTCGCGCCCCCCGAGTGCGCGTATGAGCAGTAGACAGGCAAGCGAATCGGGCCCACCCGAGAACGCTACCAACACACGACGCACCCGCCGAAACATCCGCCACCGCGACGCCGCATCTGCCACACGTGCAAGCGCATCGTCGAAGAGGGGCGAATTAGCGCGGGAAGAGCCGCTCCCACCATTCCCCGGATGACTGCTGGTTCTGGTCGAGCGGCGGGCTTGTGACGACAAACGGGATCTCCCCATCGCGGATGTAGCCGAGCTGGCGGCGAGCTACCTGTTCAACATAGGCATCGCTCGCGACGTACTTGTGGATCGCTTCGAGGTAAGCTTCCTTTTGCTGCAATTGTGCAACATCGCTCGCAGCTTGTGCTCGCCCTTTGTCGATGCGCTGAGAATGCGTATAGCCCGAAACGGCAGTGTAGACGAAATAGCCCGCAAGGAGCATGCAGCCGAAAAATATCAATCGCCCACGACTCTGAAACAGTGTCTGCATAGTCGTCCGCCTCACGCTACCGCGATCATCGTGAACATTCAAGCAGTTTCAAGGTGGCACCGGTCATTGAGCGCCCGGATGCTTACGCGGCCTCGCTCCAGTATCACCGTCGTCAACGAGGCAAGCCCGAGCGGCGTTGCACGGAACCGCTGCGCTGGCACCCCAAGAAGCCTGCAGAGCATCAACCGCAAAACGAAATTGTGCGAAACAATCGCCACCGCCGCGTCCGGCCACGCCGGTATCTCATCGACCAACGGCGCAATGCGCCGGGCCACGTCGTCAAGCGATTCACCACCCGGCATCCGCACCGTCGCGGAATCATCGTCCTGCCAGTGGGCGAGAAAATCGCCATAGCGCTCGCGGATCACCGGGAACGACAGGCCCTCCGTCTCGCCCACGTCGAGTTCGATCAGTTCGTCGCGGACTTCCACCGGTATGCCTCGCTCCCCAACAATCAGCGCTGCTGTCCGTCGCGCCCGTCGCAAGGGGCTCACCAGCACGCGGTCCAACGGCTCGCCCGCAAGGCGCGCACCCAGTGCAGCGGCCTGCTGCAGACCCGCATCCGTGAGCGGCACGTCGCCCCGCCCGAGTCCCAGTCCGTCGCGATTCGAGGCAGTCTCTCCATGCCGTATCAAATACAGGATCACGCATTCCTACCGGTGTCGATCGGGGCCCACAGGCGCTGAATAAATGGCCGAAACCCGATAGCCGCCCAGAATTCACGTGCATCATCGTCCGCATCGAGCACGGTCATCTCGAAATGCCCAACCCCCTCATGACTGCGCGCCCACTCCGTGACGGCACGCACCAGCTTCGCCCCGATTCCCTGGCGGCGGCGCGACGGATCGACGAAAAGATGCCCAATCGTCGCGTGTTCCGCGGGCAGGCGGTCCGGTTGCCCCGGCTCTATCCCACCCGTAATGAAGCCCACCACATGTGCCCCCGCGACCGCAACGAACGTCGCTGCCTCTGGTCGTGCAATTCGCTGCGACAGGCCCTCTCCGAACTCCTCACGCGATACCGCCGCCGGGACGATGCGTCCATCCACGGCAGCGTAATGCTGCCGCACTGCGAGCCAGGCGTCGTACAGTGCCGCCGCATCACTCTCGCGCGCTTCACGGATGCTTACAGCTGCAACAACCTCGCTCATTGGAACTGCCCGACCCTGCGCCACGCCTCCAACGCAGGAGACGACTCTTCGAGCACAAGTCCAACACGCCGGTACACGCCTGCCACGGCGCCGGGGAACAGAGCGGCTACCACCTGCTCGGGCCGCGCGGTCATCTGCTTATCCGACTTCAGGCGCATGCGAAGCACCAGTGCGTCCTCACGCCGCTCAACCGCGAGCATGCCCACCCCTTCGCGCAGGTTGTAGCGCCGTGTTCTCTCATTGCGGTCCTCAGTCCAATCGAACACGTCAAGGGCGAGGAACCCGCTAACCACGTCCTCCGCCTCATCTGCGGATACTCCCGTAACCGCCACCTCGTAATCGGACCACAACAGCGTGGCCTGCGGCGGCGGGCCAACAGCCGGCACCTCCACCGCCGAAAGCAGCGCAAGATCATCCGTGGTTTGCGCCGCGAGCCGCTCCTCAAACTCGCACGCCTCCACCCGCTCATCAAGCGTCACGTCCATGATCTCCGCCTCGCCCACAAAACCCAACGGCAACGGCGAAGCGAATGCGATCTTGGGATGCGGCGTGAATCCCTGCGAGTACGTCAGCGGCAGTCCCGCGCGCCGGATCGAGCGCTCCCACGCCC
>JAFKFP010000195.1:0-2900 GCA_017308185.1 bacterium
CTCCCAGTTCCCAATGGGGGCGGGGGGTGAAATTGAAAGATGGCTTCTTCCCGCACTCCTCGACCACAACGTTTGCACTTTCGTCCGGGCCTATGGGGACGCGCGGGTCAAGCACGTTCGGGATCTCGTACAGCAACGCCTGGCGTTCGGTTCCGACGGTCTTGAGTTCGGCGTCGAGTGCATCGATTCGGTCACCGACCGCGCGCATGGCATCGATCTTCGCCTGCCGATCAGAAGAATCTTTCGCCTTGCCGATTTCCCTGCTGGCAGCGTTACGCTCCGCGCGAAGGGACTCGACTTCGTGGAGCACGGTGCGCCGGCGGTCATCGAGCGCCAGGACTGCGGGGAGATCTGCGGCGGCGTTGCGCGCGAGCAAGTCATGCTGAACCCGATCGAAGTTCTCGCGGATGAACTGGGCCGTGAGCATGGCTTAACTCCCGTCAGTGGCGGCGATGGCGCGCATGCCGAGCACGCGGACATCCTCGGCGACTGCGACGAGGGTACCATCGGGCGCCGGGAGGGAAAACGGCGTCTTGAGTGCAGCGGTATCCACCCAGCGATGTTCGCCGGCGGGCACGGGTGCTTCGAAATCCACCTTGCGCGGGCTATGCGGCCGCGTGTAGTAGACGAAATCGATGTGTTGGTGGAGGGGCTCGCCCGGCGTGTCGATGTCGAATACGCCCATCACCGCGGGGGGCGGCTTGATATTTACCCCGTCGATGTGCGGGAAATCGTGCGGCGGGATGATTTTGACCGTGACGCCAGCCTCCTCCTCGGCCTCACGGATGGCGGCCTGGATGGGGTCCTCATTGGGTTCGCAGTGGCCGCCCGGGGGAAGCCACATGCGCAGCTTTCGGTGCCAGATGAGGAGCGTGTGACCTCGGACGGAGACGAAAGCCGTAGCAGTGAAGTGGCGTTCAATGGGTACGTAACCGCTCATTCCTTCACGGTCCGGTGCTGGGGGAACAGGATGACATCACGCACCGAAGGCTGCTCGGTCAGCACCATCAGGAGCCGGTCGATGCCCATGCCGAATCCACCGGTAGGCGGCATGCCGTGTTCCAACGCGACGAGGAAGTCCTCATCCATCAGCTCGGCCTCGTCGTCACCTTCAGCGCGAAGGCGCAGTTGCTCCTCGAAGCGCTCGCGCTGGTCAATCGGGTCATTGAGCTCGGTATACGCGTTGCCGAGTTCGAAACCACCGATGAACACTTCGAAGCGCTCGACGAGGCGAGGGTTATCGGGCTTGCGCTTGGCGAGGGGCGAGAGCTCGATGGGGTAATCGAGCAGAAAGGTAGGCTGGATGAGCTGTGGTTCGACATAGTGGCTCATTGCAAGGTCGGCGAGTTTTCCGAAGCCGGTGTTGGCGCCGATATCCACGCCGCGGAGGCTAAGCTCGGCGCGCAATGTGTTGGCTGTATCGAACTGTTCCAGGTCCGGGCCTCCGTACTCGATGAGCGCATCGCGGAAGGTGATACGCCGCCACGGCGGGGTGAGATCTATCTCGTGCCCCCGGAAGCTGAACGACATCCTGCCAAGGACTTCGTGTGCGACGCTGCTGACCATGTCTTCGACCATGCGGGCAACGCCAACGTAGTCGGTGTATGCCTCGTAGGTCTCGAGCATCGTGAACTCCGGGTTGTACTTCATCCCGAAGCCTTCGTTGCGGAAGATGCGCCCCAGTTCGTACACGCGGTCGAAGCCGCCCACGACGAGCCTCTTGAGATGCAGCTCGAGGCTAATGCGCAGGAAGCGCTGCTCATCAAGGGCGTTGTAGTACGTGGCGAACGGGCGCGCGGCAGCGCCACCGGCGGCTTCCTGCAGGACGGGCGTTTCGACTTCGAGGAAGCCGCGGCCATCGAGGAAGCGGCGGATGGCGGCAACCACCTTGCTCCGCGTAGTAAACACATGGCGAGCTTCTTCATTCGCCATCAGGTCCAGGTACCGCTGGCGCTGGCGGACTTCGACATCCGAGAGGCCGTGAAATTTCTCTGGGGGGGCGTGCAGCGCCTTCGAAAGCATGGACCAGCCGGATGCGGCAACCGTCGGCTGACCCGTGCGGGTGAGTATCGGAGAGCCGTGGACGCCAATGAAGTCACCGAGATCGACGAACTTCAGGTGGTCATAGTTTGTGAGGTGATTTTGCCGCAGCAGCACCTGGATGCGGCCGCTGCTGTCCTGCAGGTCGACGAACGTGGCTTTCCCCATGTCACGGCGGGCTACAACGCGACCGGCGACATCAACGATTTGGCTTGATTCGGTCACACCCTCAGGGAGTTGTTCGACGAGGGCAGTCACTTCGGCGGCGGTGTGGCTGCGGGTGCTGCGTGGCGGGTAGGGGTCGATGCCTGCTGCGCGTAAGGCATCGACCTTCGCAACACGCTGCGCCATGAGCTCGTCCACCGGTCCTCTCCTCTCACCGGCCGACAGGGCGGCGCGCAGTCGCACCCGCCCGGGCTTATGGCTGGCGCTCGCCCTTAGTCGACCTTCACGATTTCCATTTTGACCACGCCGCGGGGCGCGTTCACGTCGACGGTATCACCAATAGTTTTCCCGAGCAGGGCGCGGCCCACCGGCGACTCATTGGAGATCTTCCCGTTCGCGGGGTCCGCTTCGGGCGCCCCGACAATCTGAAACGACTGCTCGTTGCCGTTCTGAGAAACAACGACGATGCTGCCCAGGGAGATGCGGCCACCGTTGGCTTTCGATGTGATGATGCTTGCCCTGCGAAGGATGTCCTCGATTTCGAGAATACGGCCTTCGACCATACCCTGCTCTTGCTTGGCATCATCGTACTCGGCATCGTTCTGGCTCGTACCGAGCTCCTGGGCATTATGGATGCGCTCGGCCACGGCACGGCGCTGGATGCGCAATTCTTCCAGCTCGTCCTCGAGCTTGGC
>JAFKFP010000195.1:2912-5456 GCA_017308185.1 bacterium
CGTCGAGCGTCAGAGGAACCGTCTTGTCGGTCATGGCGAACCCCTGTGGTACACCGGGCAGGCCGGCGAATGCGGGCGAAAAAAAGGGACTGGGGCGCGGCGCCTCAGTCAGTTGGAATTATAGGCCGAACCGGGGCGGGGCCGCAATTTAGGCAAGATACGATGGATTCGCCGAGCGGGCGCGCGGCCAATGGCGCCGTTGTCGTCGACGATGTGGCCCGGAGATCGTGGGAGTTGTCTCCAACCGGCATGGCCGGATAATCAAGGTTCGGGGCGGGGCCGGGGGCAAACGTATGCAGAGTGCGGACATCACACTGGCATCGGCAGGATGACACGTAGGCAGGGCCCGCGCGGCTGGGACGATGGCCTTCGCGGCCGCAGGCGCCGAAGCGGGGGCCAGGTGGCCGTGTTGATCGGCGTTGGGCTTGCCGTCGTCATCGTATTGTGGCTGATCATCAGCAAGGCGTGCGCCGGCGGCGGCGGATGCGACAAGTACTACTGCGTGAGCGGGCAACACTTCGAGGCGCCGCAGGGCTACAGCTTCGCTTCGGATATCTTCGAGTACAACAAGTCGAAAGGCGCGCCGCCACAGGGGCAGGCCCCGAGTGTCCAGTTACCGCTGAAGGACGCCAAGCCGGATGCACGCAACTTGAGCTTTTTCCAGTACGACTCGGCGAGCCATGTATGGGAGCCGCTCGCACCTGCCAACGTGGCGCCAGGCAGTTCGGTGGCCCAGGGCGTCCTGAACCCAATGCCCGCTATCATCGCGGTGTTGCAGCGGACGAGTCCGGGCGGTGCCGTCGTCGCGTACCTGCCGCACAACGGCACGCTCGCGCCGGATGCGGTGGGGAAGATAACGATCCTCCACACGCTCGATTTCACTCCTGCCGCCGACGGATCGGTATCCGGGCAACTCAGCAACGTGACACCGGACGGCAGCTTCCAGTGGATGCCGGTGGTCTCAGCGGGAAACAGCATCCCCGGCACTGTTCAGACAGTACAAACGGTCCTCGCGAGCGCTGCCAGCCGCACACAGCAGGTGCAAGCGATCGTAACGGCCGTCCAGGATTCGAAACTCGCGGGCGTGGATATCGCCTACCAGGACCTGACAGTGAACGAACGGAGTTCGTTCACGCTCTTCATCCAGGAGCTCGCGGAGAAGCTGCACAACGCGCATAAACAGTTGACGTTGACCGTGCCACCGCCGGTCGTGACTGCTAATCGTGTCGACGAAGGAGCGTACGACTGGGCGGCACTCGGGCAGGCAGCCGACCTGATAGAACTCGCCCCATACCGCGACCAGGGGACCTACCGGCAGGCGATGCCGCAGATTCTGCAATACATCGGGACCAAGGTGCATCCTTCATCGAAGGTGGTGCTTACCGTCAGCCCGTATGCGTCAGAGAAGAGTGATGCTGGCATAACGACGCTGACAATCGCCCAGGCGATGGCCATCGCGAGCCAGATACAGGTGAACGTGAGTCCGGGCCAACCCGTCCTCAGTGGCCGGAAAGTGATTGTTTCGGGCGTCAACATCGACAAATCGGACGGGCGCAGCGGGATCGTCTGGCAACCGGAAACAGCCTGCGTGGCCTTCACCTACGAGCAAGAGGGAGGCCGGACGGTGTGGATCGAGAATTTCTACAGCATCGGCTTTAAGCTTGCATACATTGGGCAGTACCAGCTCGGAGGCGTCGCAGTGGATGATGCGAGCAACAATGAACTCCTGGGGAATATCTGGACGGCCATCGTGCCATACATCTCGAGCGGTGAGCCGATCTTGCGTCAGCCGAACCCGAAGGACCTTCAGCCGACCTGGGACGTGAGCAACGGACAGTGGCAGGACACATTGAAAGGGGAGATCAGCTGGAGCACGCCTGCCCAACCGGGGGCGTACACGATCAAGCTGACCTTGAGCGACGGGATTGCGAAGTTCCAGAACCAGGTATCAGTTGACGTGATTGCGTCGAATGCGACAGCGACTACGACCGCTGCCGGGACACCATAACGATGCCCGCGCCGCGTGTAAGGGTGACAGGGGGCGTGGCGCGTGGTGTGCCACTTTCGGAGCCACGTGGGGTGCGCCTGCGCCCGACATCGGGAGTGGTGCGGGAGGCGCTCTTTAATATCCTCGCCGAGGAGATTGAGAGGGCGCGGGTGCTGGACCTCTACGCGGGTACAGGGGCGCTGGGAATCGAGGCGTTGAGCCGTGGGGCCGCATCTCTGACGCTCATTGAGGCCGAATCCGCGGCGGTCCAGGCGATCCTGCAGAGCCTCGCACGGACGGGCCTCGGGGATGGTGCGCAGGTACTACGCGGGCGTCTGCCCGGTGCACTCCGCGCACTCGAGGGGCCATTCGACTTCATCTTCATGGACCCGCCGTACGGCGATCCAACGGCGGAAGAAACGCTGCTGGAGACAGGCAGACTGCTTGCCGAGGGCGGCCAGGTCGTCTACGAGCACGGAAGCCGTTACAATCCGCCAGAACGTCCGGACGCGCTGGTATTGAGGGATCGGCGTGTGTACGGCGACAGCGCGTTAGCA
>JAFKFP010000196.1:0-5352 GCA_017308185.1 bacterium
ATGCTGACCGATGACGGTCCCGATGGGAAAGAACGTCAGCCGGGCGCCGCGAGCCTCGGCGATATCCATGGCCCTGGCCACGAGCGAGGGATCGTAGCAGTCATCAAACGTGAAGTAGATGCGGTCGCTGCTACGATCCCCGTGTGAGAAGACCTGTGGCGCGTCATACCGTGCGTCGGCTGGCGGCGGAGGAGGCGGCGGGGGTTCACCATCAGCGGCGAGACCTCCAACAACGGCGTGGAGTGGCTGCGCGTTCCCCAGGCCCGCGCCTCGCGCCACCGCGGCGGGAATGGCGGCGGCGGCAAACGCGCCGCTGAGGATGCGAAGCGCCCCGCGGCGGCTCACGCGAACGGTGGAGGGCTGAACTCTGGCAACCCCGCTCTCATCATTCATAGCCTTGTTCCGCCGTCCTTCGTGCTTTATTTCGGGAGCATACCCCTGAGCTGCTCGCGCGTGAATGGGCCCGTCTCGGCGATCAGTGCGCGCGCGTTGTCCACCTGGTCCCATGTGTTCCAGAGGAGCACCCCACGCACGCGGCCGCCGTCGAGATAGTAAACGACTCCTTCGTCATAGGGTTTCTTCCAGTCTTCGACGACCTGGTGGCGGGCATCGAGAATGCCTACAGCTTCGTAGCCGAGATCGAAGAGGTCCGAATAGAACATCGGGAGGTATTCGTAGCGCTGGAGCTCGCCGGCCATGTTCGCGCCCGCCATTGCGCCCATAGTGTTCGCGTTGTCCTCATGTTCGACGCGCAGCCGTGCGCCCAACGCGGGGTTGGAAAAGTTCGCAACGTCACCCGCCGCGTACACGTCCGGGGCCGACGTCCGCAAGAGTTCGTCAACCACAATGCCGTTGTCGACGTGAATGCCGGCCTGTTCGGCGAGGGCCGTGTCGGGCACGATCCCGATTCCCGCAACGACGATATCAGCGTCGACTGTCTTCCCCGATTCGAGTGACAGGCGGTAGCCGGGGCCGGACTTCACGACCAGGGACAACGATTCCTGGTTGAGCACCTCAACGTTATGTTCGCGATAGTAGTCGTTGAGGTGCGAAGAGAGCCCCGGGGGATAGACACGCGCGCCGATGCCGTCTTCTGGAAAGATCATCGTCACTTTTGCTTCGTTCAGAGCAAGGCCAGCCGCGAGTTCGGAACCGATGAAGCCTCCGCCAATGACCGCCACTGACGCTCCGGGCTTGAGTTGATCGCGGAGATTGCGGTAATCGGCGAAGGAGCGGTAGTAGATGATTCCTTCGGGCGCGTTGGGCAGTTCGCGGACGCGGCCACCTGTGGCGAGGAGCAGGTTGCCATAGGTGTAGTTATCGCCCGCGTCATCGGTGACGCTCCTGGAGGCAGGGTCGAGATGTGTTGCGCGGCGGCCCAGGTGTAGCGTTGCGCCCTTTTCGGCCGTGTTGCGCCATGCAGACTCGGCCGCATCGCCTTTCCAGAGGCCTTTCGTGAGAGGTGGCCGGTTATACGGGGGGTCTGCATCCGCCGAGATAACGCCGACGGACGAGCCGGGCTGGTGCTTCCGGATGGCGCTGACTGCTGCATCGGCAGTCATGCCTCCCCCGATGATGAGGTGGTCGTATTGCGGCATAAGTACCTCCTGACTTCGAGTCTACGCTTCCGGGCCAGGCGGCGGACGCATCACTTTTGCGCGGTGCGACGCACGAGGTGCTTACCAGTCTTCAGTGTCGCCGTCATCGATGCAGCTGCCGGGGTGGAGAAGCATCTTGAGGTAGTTCTCGCTCAGGTTCGGTTCTGCGGTGTGGAGCGCCCAATGCTGGCGTTCTGTCTCGGGCAGGGCGAGGAGGCTGCGGACGCTCGCATGCAAGCTGGTATCAGCAGGACCGATACCGAAATCGATGCTCCACGAAGGCGCTTTGAGGCGACCGACGGTCCGTGTGCGCTTGATGGAATAGCCGGCCTCGCGGTACTTACCGAGTACGGCGGGGTCAAAGGTGACCTGGATGAGCGCGGCGTCATTGGCGAGCAGCGTCTTTCGGTACAGCGTCTTGGTGACGGGAGAGGTGTCGGTCATGGGAGAGATAATAACCCCTCCACCTGCGCGCAGGCGGAGGGGTTCCATGTGGATTTGCGAACGTGGGGGCGGGCGACCTACTTCTCGATGGGGTTCGCCACCATGCTGCCCCACTCCGTCCACGAGCCATCATAATTGCGGACGTCGGGGTAGCCCAGCAGGTACTTCAGCGCGAACCAGGTGTGGCTCGAACGCTCGCCGATGCGGCAGTAGGCGATGGTGGGCTTGGATGGGTCGAGTCCCGCCTGCCCTTCGTACAGAGCCTTCAGTTCGTCGGCGCTCTTGAAGGTGCCGTCTTCGTTGGCAGCCTTCGACCAGGGTACGTTGGCGGCGCCCGGGATGTGGCCGCCACGCTGGGCGGTCTCGGTCATGCCGGGGGGTGCGATCACCTCGCCAGAGAACTCAGCCGGAGAGCGCACATCGATGAGGTTCTCTTTTGCGCCTTTCACGACGTCATTGACGTCGAACACGCGGGCGCGGAGTGCGGCCTCGTCACGATTCGTCACCTTGTAGTTTGATGCTGCGGGAGAGGGCACGTCTGTCGTGGTCGCGCGGTTTTCAACGTCGACCCACTTCTTCCGGCCGCCGTCCATGAGGCGCACATCGGCGTGGCCGTTGACCTTCATCTGCCAAAGCGCGAAGGCCGCGAACCAGTTGTTGTTGTCACCGTAGAGGATCACCGTATCGGACGGGCTGATGCCGCTCTGCGACATGAGATTTTCGAACTGGCCTGGCGTGAGGATGTCTCGCTGCGTGGCGTCGTTGAGCTGTGTGGTCCAGTTCCAGGAAACCGCTCCCTGGATGTGACCCTGGTCGTAAGCTTCGTTGTCGACGTCGACCTCGACAAGTTTCACGCCCCCGTTGGTATAGATCTCGGGGCCCATGCTCTTATTCTCGAGCGAGTTTGTCAACAAATATCGGGGTTTGTCCGATGCGATTGATGGCCTATATCGAGTCCGCGATGGCAGTTGGAAGGCCGGCGAGCGCCACTGCCGTGCCGCCGAGCAGGTTCTCTTCTTCGCGTTCGGTCAGGCCGAGCGCCTGGATATGATTTTGTGCATCTTGAGGAAGGAGCGGGCTGTTTGGGGCGTCACTGCCGAATAAGAAGCGGCCGGGAAATCTCCGGATACTGGCGCCTGTGATCGGTATCGGCGAGAGCCATACAGGCGTGAGATCGGCATATAGGCACTCGAAACGGCTCATCAATTCGAGCGTCCGGCTAATGGCCGGGTACCCGCTATGAGCCAGTACGATGGGTAGGTCCGGGTGAGCAGACAGCACCGGAATGAGTTCGTCGACTTCATCCTCCTCGGTGGCGCCGCCCGAACGATGACCGGCATGGATCACGATGGGGACGCGCAACGCAGAGGCAGTTTCCCATAGCGGCGCAAGCCTGGGATCGGCAGCCGAAAACTGCCCAACAGCACAATGGAGCTTCACGACGCGGAGCCCAAGTTCTCGCAGCGCACGTCCTACGAGTTCTGCCAGGTTGGCATCACCGGGATGGAAGGTAGCGCCGGCAAGGAGCCACGGGTAGCGTGTGACTTCAAGCGCTGACCATTCGTTAACACCCTGGGCCACGCCGGGACGATGGGCATAGGGTAGCGCCCAGGCAGCATCGAATCCGCGGGCCTGGACAGACGCGGCCACGTCGGCGAGTAGTGGGCCATCCAGCAGCGCTCCATTGCTGTTGGCGCCGAGGTGGGCGCGGACAGCCAGGGCGAGCCGGTCAGGGAACGTGTGGACGTGGGAATCGATGCGCATGGAGGGGATTTTCCACGCACGATGCACTGGTGGGAAGCTGCATGGAACGCAGGATGCACGAGGTGGCGGACAGGTGAACGCCTGGGAGAGGCGGGAAGGGCTCGTATCTACGACTCTCCGTCATATTTACCATCGGGTAGGGAATTGCATGGAGACGTTGTGAAAATGGAGGCGTGGCAGCTGGAATGCACTACCGGACACGCTACAAGAGCGACCTGAGCCCGCGGCAGCGCGAGGTGCTGGACCTGGTGGCCAAGGGTTACACGAATGGCCAGATTGCCGAGCGGCTGGGCCTGACGCTGGACGGCGCGAAGTGGCATGTGAGCGAGATCCTTTCGAAGCTCGATGTCGATACGCGCGAGGAGGCGGGGCGCTATTGGAGGGCGGAGCATTCGCTTCCGAGGCGGCTGGCGCGCGCGATGCCGGGGTTCGGCTGGCTCGGGTTGCGGCCGTTGTTGATTGCGGCCGGTGCGGCGGTGGCGGTGGTGGCCGGCGTTGCCATCTACATCGCCATCCAGGCGACGAACACCAGCCGCAACGCGGCAGACGCGGTCCCTCCGACGACACAGGCTACTATCCCGGCGACTGCGACACCGCCACCGTTCGACTATGGGACGGCTGTCGAGGCGCCGACGTTCCAGTCAGTGGACATGGTGAGCACTGATGTGGGCTGGGCGATATCGAACACACCGAGTGGCGGCTCGGTATTGAGGACGGCCGATGGCGGCGGACACTGGCGCAACGTTTCACCCCCCGGCGTTGCGTCAGCGTCCGCCGCGTCGCCCATCAGCAGCGGGTTCTTCCTGGATTCCGAACATGGTTGGTTCGCGGTCGAAGAATTCCCGCCGGGCGGCGGCGCCACATCCGCCACGGTTTGGCGCACAGACGACGGGGGAAGGAGTTGGACCCACGGCGAGGCGATCGGCGGCGGAGCGCGTGGCACGCTCTCATTCACAAATGCCGATGCCGGCTGGTATTTGGAGAGCCTTGGGGCAGGCGCGGGGAGCGAGGGCGTCGCCATCTACCGCACAACCGATGGCGGGACACATTGGACCAAGACGACCGTCACATCGAACAGCGGCAGCAGTGGTCTTCCGCTCTCGTGCACGAAGTCGGGGATAGTCTTCACGGATGAGAACCACGGATGGGTGACGGGGCAATGCATGGGCGGCGCACCGTTCTTCTACGCGACAGGTGACGGCGGTACGACGTGGACGCAGGTTTCGCTGCCTGATCCAGCCGACCCGGCGCAGCCCCTCATCCAATGCCAGTGCGCATTCGACCCGCCACGATTCACCACCCCCAACGACGGTTTCATGGCTGCGAGCGTCCCGGACGCAGGCGGCGATGGCAAGTACGTCTACACAACCGCCGATGGCGGTAAGACATGGAAGGTGGCCGGTGGGGCTCCAGTTCAGAATGCACTGGCAGTGTACGGTTTTGCGAACCCCACGCACTGGTTCGCAGCGACGAACGGCAGCAACACGCTCTACGGCACATCAGACGGCGGGAAGACGTGGAGTGTGATTGCGAACCCCCGGCAGTT
>JAFKFP010000196.1:5371-6939 GCA_017308185.1 bacterium
GAACCCCCGGCAGTTCGGTGACGGGGTGAAAGCGCTACAGTTCACGGACGCAGAGCACGGCTGGGCGGTGCTGGCGGCTTCGGGGCCACAGGGCGAAGGTTCGAAGCTGTTGCAAACATCGGACGGGGGCACGACGTGGTCCACAATCGCTAACTGAGGATGGCAACCACCGATCGATCGGTTGCCATCCTCGAACGGTGTGGAGAGAATGGCGCATCGCTTTGGGGGAGATGCGTCGTGTCGTGGCAACAGGAATACGCGAGCAAGCTTACGAGCGTTGAAGACGCGGTAGGCCGTGTGAGATCGGGGCAGACGGTGATGGCGGCGCCGTTCACGTGCACACCACATACCCTGTGCAACGCGCTCATCGAGCGGGGCAAACGGGGCGGGCTTGAAGCGGTGCGGGTGGACCACCCGGCGTCGCTTTCGGCGTGGACGCAACCGGGCCTCGAGCAGGTGTTCCACCGCAAGGACAACTATGCGACGCCGCCCAACCGCGCCGCTTGCCATGCGGGCGGGATGGAGTACCTGCCCGTCGGCGTGTGGAAAAGTTGGGAGGTGCCTCCCGGGTTCGCGGAATCGCCTGATGTGTTCTTCGTACCTGTTTCGCCGCCGGACGCGAAGGGGTACTGCAGCTTCGGACCGGGCGTCTGGCTATCACGCGAAATGTGCCACCGGTCGAGACTCGTGATTGCGGAAGTGCACGAGGATTTTATCCGTACCGGCGGTGAGAACTTTATACACATCGACCAGCTTGATGTCCTGGTCGAGGCGACTATCCCTACGGGCAGCCTGCCGCCACCCCCGGAGAACCCGGAAGAGACGGCGGCGGTCGAAGTGATCTGCACGCTGGTTGCCAACGAACTCATCAACAATCGCGACACGATCCAGCTCGGCGTGGGCACTGTCTCGGCATCGGTGGGGCTCTTCCTCGATGAGAAGGAAGACCTGGGCGTCCAGACCGAACTCATCACGGGCGGCCTCGTGGACCTGGTAAATAAAGGAGTGGTCACCGGAAAGTACAAGAACGTGCACCGCGAGAAGGTAGTGGGGAGCGCGCTGGTGGCGTTGAGTCGCGAGGAGCAGGCGAAGATCGACGGACATCCGGCCTTCGAACTCTACGATTTCGGCTATACGGATGACCTGCGCAGGCTGATCCAGGTCGAGCGCTTCGTGACGGTAAACAACGGGCTCGTAGTGGACCTCACGGGGCAGGTCTCGGCGGAGGCGGTTGACCATCGGATGTACACAGGTGTGGGCGGGCAAACGGTGTTCATGATTGCGGGTGCGTACTCACCCGGCGGAAAGTCGGTCAGCGTGCTGCCTTCGAGTTCGGTGCCATCCGCGACGGGGGAGCGGGTGACGCGGATCGTGCCCGTGCTGGACGGCGGTTGTCCGGTTACGGTTCCGCGCACCTATGTCGACTACGTGGTGACAGAGCAGGGCATTGCCACGCTGCGCGGCAAGACGCTGAAGGAGCGCGCAAGGGAGCTAGCGGCGGTGTCGCACCCGGACTTCCGGCCGGAACTGGAGCGGGCGGCGCGGGAGATGTACGGCGCTTAACCAGT
>JAFKFP010000197.1 GCA_017308185.1 bacterium
CAGCGTCTTCTGCACCGAATGGCGCCAGCCCAGCGTGATCTCGCCTTGGCCGAGCGCCACCACGAGCGCGCCGGCCGCGAGGCAGAGACTCATGCGGCGATGTTCGCGGCGCGAATACGCCAGAAATGCTGGCCGATCATCACCGCTGCGATGGCGAAGCCGATCTCGTCGGTCAGCGGCACCGCCGCGACGAGGAAGCCGGCGCCGACCGCCGCCAGAATCCGCTCCCACATCGACAAGGGACGCAGGAACTGGCCGACGAAGGCCATGCCCCAGAGCAGCATGGCGAGCGTTGCCTTGACGACGATATAGACGACGGCGAGCCAGTAGCTGGAGCCCGTCAGGCCCGCTGCCGCACGGGTCCGTGCAGACCCATGGGATGCTCCCCGCGGCGCCAGTCTCCACCGTGAACGTGACACGCGAGTGCGCTGGCACAGGGATATTGAGTTTCCCGAGCGTGGGCGCGGTGAAGGTGTGCGAAACGTCGTTTGGGTCTACCTGGCTCTCAACCGTTGCCTTGCCCGCGTTGTTGGGCGCACCGGCCGAAATGGGCTGCACGCTCATCGTCCCGCCAACAGTCCCGGTCACTTTCGCGAACATGGGGGTCGGAAGTGGCGTGGCGTCATCGAAGTTCGTGATGACGAATGTCACCTTGCTGTGCGCAGGGATGGTGAGGTCTGCAGGGATGTAAGCAGGATACCCTTCCTGGCCTGTCTGGTCGGGCGTTACGATGCTCAGATAGACCGTCGTGGGTAGGCCGGAAGTAGCCGTAGGGCTCTCCGGGTAGTAGCGCACTTCGTAGGCCTTGGTGCTGCCCGCGCAGCCGGCTATCACGATCGCGAGTGCCGCCATGCCGAGCCAGGCGAGGATGAGGCCTTTGCGTGCTCGGCGGGTCGGGGTGCGTGACCGGCGATTAGGAAGCGAGTGCATCTCTTGCTTTCTCCTCTCGTGTATTCACCCCACAGCATGGTTGTCACCTCCCCCGGTGCGCACGATGCGGACGACCCATCTTGATGGGTCTCGTGACCCTGATTTCGCCGTACAAAGGAGGCTGGCCTGCCGGCGATCCGTTTGTGCGCGCGCCCACCGATGCGGCCCCGGGCCGCGCCTGGGCCATCCGCCGCTCGAGCGAAGAAATGGCCTATGACCACCTGGTCATGTGAGCATCGGGCCGCTCCGATGCTCATGTGCCCGGCCAGCCCCGCTGGACCAGCCGCGTAATGTCGTGTTCGAAGTCAGCAGCGCTCGTATCCGCCGGGTATTCGAGGTGGGCGAGGTTATCCTGCGCATCGAACGCCCAGATGACAGCCGAGTGCTCGATATCGTAATCGCCGTGTTCATCGATATAGTCTTTGGTTGGCGTTGCGAGCCCGAGGCTATGTGTCACGCTGGCAACCTCTGTTGTCGTACCCGTAAGGCCGATGAACTGGGTGCTAAATGTGTCGAGCCACTTGCGGATAACAGCCGGGCTGTCGCGGTCCGGGTCCGTCGTAATGAAGACAACCCGCACGTGTCCCGCAACGCCCGCAGGCAGTGATTGGACGACGTGGCCGAGTTCCGCCATCACGGCCGGGCAGATGTCAGGGCAATGCGTGTAGCCGAGATACAGCAGTGTCACCTCGCCTTTCGTTTGCGCCGGCAAACTGAACGGTTTCCCCGAGGTGTCCGTGAGCATGGTATCAGGCTTCTTGACGGGCGGCAGTGGCTGTGGTCCGCGCCAGCCAGCGACCGTCGGCGCGTCTGTTGGGCCGGCTGCAGAGCCTCCTGAGCTACAGCTCGTGGCGAAGAGCAGTGCGATGCTGAGTAATGCGATCGCGGCCCACGCCTGTGTCAGCGGCAGCCGCGCTCGAATGGGCCCAAAGAAGCGTTCCAAGCGCCCGTAGCCTACCAACCGCCCGCCGCCTTGACCATCGCGGGCGGCCTCCCTTCACCTGGCATTTTCACCGCGCCCACTCACGTCACGAATCGAAGTTCCCGCGTGCACGCCAGCCTCTCCGCATCTAGCTAATGAAACGTTATCAACGTATCATCCGCCTCATGGCCCCTTCCTCCTCACCCCATCCCGCCCCGGGCGCGCTGGCTGGCGTGCGCGTCCTCGAAGTCGCACAGGTCATCGCCGTGCCCATCTGCGGCCTTCTGCTCTCAGATATGGGCGCCGAGGTCATCAAGCTCGAACCACCCACGGGCGACTCCTTCCGCCACACGCAGACCGCCATCGTCCCCGGCGAGAGCAAAGGTTTCACAGTCTTCAACCGCGGCAAGCGCTCCATCTGCCTCGACCTCACCGACCCCGCCGGCCGCGGGGCCGCTGACCGCCTCATCGCCGCCGCTGACGTCGTGCTGGTCTCTATGAAGCCGTCCGACATCCCGCGCTACGGCCTCACCTATGAACACTGCGCCGAAATCAACCCCTCGGTGATCTACCTCGAACACATTCCGCTCGGCGATCACGGCCCGTTTGCCGGCGATGGCGGCTACGACGTCGTGGTCCAGGGGATGTCGGGCCTCGGCGCGATTAGCGACCGCTCCTCCGGCGAAGCCCCGGTCTACGTCCGGCCTGCCTTCTCCGATGCCGGCACGGGTATGCTCTCCGCGCTCGGCGTGGTTGCCGCTCTGCGCCACCGCGACCTCACCGGTGAGGGTCAGCGCGTCACCACCTCGCTGCTCCATACATCGCTCGCACTTGGCGCGAACGTCCTCAACTGGTTCGCCGCCACCGACCCGCCCGTATGGGAATCCGTCAGCGAAGAACTCGCCGCGCTGCGTGAGCAGGGCGCCGGCTACGCCGGACAGCGCGCTCTCTACGAACGGCGCATGTTTGGCGGATTCGGCAACATCTACTTCCGGCACTACCGCACCGCCGACGGATTCCTC
>JAFKFP010000198.1 GCA_017308185.1 bacterium
CCCGCGAAGCGCGCCGCCGCGGCGAACGCACCGAAGACCACATCGAACTCGGACGCGCCCTCCGCACCCGCGATCGGCGCGACGCCGCCCAAACCTTCCGCCCCGGCGATGCCGTCAACATCGACACCACACATCTCACGCTCGATGAGGTCGTCGCGCGCGCCTGGGAGGCCATCGAATGCTACAGCGACTGAAGCCCGGCTGGTCGACATTCGTGCCCGGGTTCTACTGGGGCCTCACGCATGTTGTCCGATTTCTCCTTGTCACGCTCACCCACTGGAAAACGTCCGGACGAGACCGTGTCCCCGCCGACGGCCCACTCATCGTCGTCGCCAACCACCTGAACAACGCCGATCCCGGCATTCTCGCTGCCGGCATCCTCCGGCGCCGCATTATCTACATGGCGAAGATTGAACTCTTCGAAAGCAAAATTGGCTTCCTCATCCGTCTCTACGGCGCATTCCCCGTCCGCAGGTTCGAAGCTGATGTCGGCGCCCTCCTCACCGCCGAGCGAATCCTCAAACACGGCGGCGTCATTGGGATGTTCCCCGAAGGCCATCGCAGCCGTGACCGCTATCTCCAGCGCCTCCACCCCGGGACCGCCATGATCGCGCTGCGCAGCGGCGCAACGATCCTGCCATGCGCACTCGTCGGCACCGAAATCCTCCGGAACCCCCTCAATCTGTGGCGCCGTCCCCCTATGGCCGTCCATATCGGCGAGCCCATCCACCTCGAAGCCGTCCGGCGCCCAACCGAAGCCCAGCTCGCCGAACTCAGTGAACGTATCTATGCGGCCATACGCGACCTTTTACCAGAACAGTACATCCGCCCCTATACTGAATCTGAGGGGGTAGGTTCCGCTGATGGTGCAGATAACTCGCGCTAGTGAAATGGGCTTCTGTATGGGGGTGCGCCGCGCAGTCCAGATCATGCAGGATCGCGCCACACCCGATGCTCCCGTTTACAGCGTCGGAGAGATAGTCCACAACCCTCATGTCGTCACCCAGCTCGAACATGTCGGCGTCCACCAACTCCCCGGTCCCGATGAGATCGACGGCGATGTCGGTGCTGCAACAGCACGGGAAGTGCACCGCGGCAGAGTCGCGATCACGGCGCATGGCGTCGGGGAACGCGTTGTCGACCAGCTCGCAAGCAGCGGCCTCGATGTCATCGACACCACCTGCCCCATCGTTACCCGCGCCCAGCGCTATGCCCACAAGTTCGTCCGCGAAGGACGTCATGTCCTCATCTTCGGCGACCAGGGCCACAAAGAGGTTCGCGGCATACTCGGCTGGACGCTCGGTGAGGACGGCGCCTCCCACGCCACCGTCATCCCGAGCGCCGACATCGAATCGCTTCGCACACTCGTCCGCGATTTTCCCGGTGGCTTCCCCAACAAGCTCGGCGTGATGGTTCAGACCACCCACCGGATGGAGGACTTCGCTCACTTCGTGTCAAACCTGATGCTCCTCCAGCGCGACGCCAACTTCGAATTCCAGGTAGTGAACACGCTCTGCCACGCCACCACAGGCCAGCAGGAAGCGGCCATGGCCCTCGCCCGAAACGTCGAGGTGATGGTCGTGGTTGGTGGCAAGAAGAGCGCCAACACGCGTAACCTGCGCGAAGCCTGCGAAGAAAGCGGCGCACGTGCCTACCACATCGAAGGGCCCGATGATCTCGACATCTCCTGGTTCGAGGGCGTGGACCAGATAGGACTCACCGCTGGCGCTTCCACGCCCGACTACTCCATCGATGCGGTGGAAGCACGGTCGATACGTCCCTGCTCACTCGCCGCCCTCGCCGGCATCGAACCCGGCGACTCCATCGCACGCGTGGCCGGCCAGGTGCCCCGCGACGTCATCGACTTCCAGTTTCTCGCAGCCGAACGCGAAGTCGAAGTCGAAGTACGCAAGGCGAACGGCCTCGCCGACCTGCTCATCTTCGACAAGGAGATCGACGAAGACCTCGGCATCGAATTCGAACACGCCACCTGGGACGACGTCACTCTCTGTAACAACAACTGCTTCTTCTGCTTTCTCAAGGGCCTCCCGCGCGGCATGCGCAAGACCCTCTACATGAAGGACGACGACTACCGCCTGAGCTTCCTGCACGGCAACTTCGTTACCCTCACGAACCTGACCGACGACGACTGGTGGCGGCTCGAAGAACAGCCCCTCAGCCCCCTCAACGTCTCCGTCCACGCCACCGAACTCGATTTGCGCCGCAAGATGCTCTCGAATAAGACTGCGCCCGACGTCCTCGATCAGATCCGTCGTCTCGGCGATCTCGGCCTCCAGGTGCACACACAGATCGTCCTCTGCCCGGGCGTGAACGACGGCGAACACCTCGACCGTTCCGTACGAGACCTCGGCGCGCTCTATCCCACCGTTCAGAGCATCTCCGTTGTCCCCGTTGGAGCGAGCCCAAAGCTCGAACAATGGTCCCGGGAACGTGACGGCATCGAACTCGCACGGCCCGACGCCCCATCCGCCCGCGCGATGGTGAGACAGGTCCGCAGGCTTCAGCGTGAACTCCTTCGCGATCGTGGCGCCGCAATCGTCCATTGCAGCGACGAGTACTACGTCACAGCCGGGCAGCGCGTGCCGGCAGCCGCCCACTACAACGGCTATCCCCAGTACGAAAACGGCATCGGTATGGTGCGCAGCATGCAGGAAGACTGGAAGAACGTCCGGCGCCGTTTCCGCGCCGGTCGCATCACGGGCATCCGTCCGCAGCACGTCGTTGTCGCTTCGGGTAGGCTCGCGGCGCCGCTCCTCAGACCAATCGCACGCGAGCTTTCCAAACTCAGCGGCTGCGACATCAGCGTCGTGCCCGTGACGAATACCGTCTTCGGCGAGCGCGTGAACGTCACAGGCCTCATTTGCGGTAAGGATTATGTCGAGACTCTTGAGCAGCATGCCGCCGATCTCTTCATCCTGCCGCGGCCGAGCCTCGACTACTTCGGCCGCAAATTCCTCGACAGCATGAGCGTGGCCGAGCTGCAGGAGCGTCTCGGGCGTCCCGTGGGCTACGCCAGCCAGTGGAGCGAAGTCATCGACATCCTCCGCGACGGCCCGCGCACCCCCGAGCGCAACGAACACTCGAACGGCGCGTTCTGGGCTGAAGACATAGCGTGATCACGCCCGTCGCCGGGTTGCTAGCCGTGCGCCACCTGCAGGATGTCCCCCGTAACCTGTGAGACGTCCGCTTCTATGTGGCCCTCACTCGTGTTCTGCGCTTCCACCGTCCAGACAGGCTGTCCGTTGGTAGTCCCTGGCTCGACGTGGATCACCTGGCCGCCGTACTTCGTTGTCACAACGTTGGCGGCCTTCTCCTTCGAAATGAGGGCGCTTCCCGTCGACGACGCCGGCGGGACGGTGACCGAAGGCGTCAGTGCACGCGTCGGCGTAGCCGGGGGCGCCGTGCGCGTCGCTCGTCCAGGCGTCGTCGAGTTCTCCCGGCAGCCCACCAACAACAGAGCGGCCACCAGCGCCGCGCACAGTACTCCGCCAATGCGTGCGGGCGCCCGGGCCGTCCGTGCAGTCGATTCGTTCGTGTGTCGTCTGCTCTCCATCATCCCACGATACCGGCAGCCTGCTCCCGCCCGAATAACGCTTGCATGGCAATCTCCTACAATTGCATCGTGCCTCGCATACGAATCGAACCCACAGGCATCGAATTTGAAGCCCAGCGAGGCCTTACCGTCATGGAGGCCGCCAACGCCGCAGGCTATTACTGGCCCGAGGGTTGCTCACGAAACGGCGAATGCACAAACTGCGCAATGGACGTCATCGCTGGCATCGGTCGCCTCAGCCGAATGGGACGCTATGAACGGGCGAACCTCATTCGCCAGCGCGGCCGGAGCTCCGTCGAAGACCCTCGCCTGCGCCTCGCCTGCCAGGCACACATAGAGGGCGACATCGTCGTAGCCAAACGCGGCGTTGAAGCCCACAGTTAATCAACACACCGGGGGATCAACATGCCTTATGTCATTACAGAACCTTGCATTGGGGTGAAAGACGCTTCCTGCGTCGACGTCTGCCCCGTCGATTGCATCCATACCACGGACGACTCGCCGCAGTACTACATCAACCCCGACCAGTGCATCGATTGCGCGGCCTGCGAAATAGCCTGCCCCGTCCAGGCCATCGCCCATGAGAACGACGTCAAGCCGGAATGGACGAAGTACATCGCTATCAACGCAGACTTCTTCAGCTAACGCGTTAGACTGTGGGTTAAGAAACGGCGACAGGTGGGAGTTCATCGTGGAATTGGCACAACTTGAAGCATTCATCCAGGTGGCGCACCACCGGTCCTTCAGCCGCGCGGCTGACGCACTCTTCCTCACACAGCCTTCCGTGACCGCCCGCATCCAATCGCTCGAACGCGAGATCGGCGAGCGCCTCTTTGAGCGCACCGGGCGTAGCGTCACACTCACCGATGCCGGCCACGCGTTCATGCCGCATGCTCAGCGCGCCCTCACTGCCGTGCAGGAAGGCACCGATGCCATCGACGCGGTCCGCCATGGCGAAGTCGGCAGTATCCGCATCGGCGCGAGTCCCAGCATCGCCACCTATGTCCTGCCCGGCCTCTTCCGCCGCTTCCGCGAGGCACGCCCGCGGTGAAGTTCACCTCGTCATCTCTCGCCTCTCACAGCACCCGGAAATCGAATCACTCCACCTCTACAACGATGACCTCGTGCTCGTCGTCCCGCCCGAACACCCGTTCGCTGGCAAACCGAACGTCAGCATGGCCGAGGCCGGCCGTCAGCCGTTCCTTTTCTTCGAGCGCAGCTCCAGCTATCACAGCCTCATCTACAGCATGTTTCTCCGTGCAGGCATCGTCCCCGAATCCGTTATGGAACTCGATTCGATGGAGACAACCAAGCACA
The DNA here is from genome assembly GCA_017308185.1 of bacterium. Taxonomy (GTDB): domain Bacteria; phylum Chloroflexota; class Dehalococcoidia; order Tepidiformales; family Tepidiformaceae; genus JAFKFP01. The sequence continues at coordinate 4,892 of JAFKFP010000198.1, forward strand.
TGATCGAGGCCGGCCTCGGTATCGCTATCCTTCCGCTCGTCTCCGTCCAGTCCGAGCTCAAGGACGGCACGCTCGTCGCTGTTGATATCCGCGACATGGAGCAGCCCCCTCAGCGCGAAGTCGGCGTCCACGTACTTCGAAACCGCATCCTCGCGCCACCCATTCGCGACTTCCTGCGCCTCGTGACAACCGAGTACGGTGCGACGAATATCTTCGAATCGCACCGCGAATCCGCGGTCAGCAGCTAAGCGGGGAAAGCGCCACCGGCGGCGGCGCGTTCTGCGGCCCGCACGGTATTCACAAGCAACATCGCGATCGTCATCGGCCCAACCCCACCGGGCACGGGCGTGATCCACGACGCTACCTCGCGCACGGCCCGATAGTCTGCATCGCCCACCAGCCGCCAGCCGCGTTCACGGGTCGCATCCTCGATCCGGTTCGTGCCCACGTCTATCACCACCGCACCTTCCCGCACCATGTCCGCCGTCAGCGTTCTCGGGTGGCCCGCGGCCATCACCACGATGTCGGCCTCCCGCGTGTGTCGCCCGAGCTCACGCGTGCCGGTATGGCAAATGGTCACCGTCGCGTTGGCGCCCTTCGCCTTGTTGCTCAACAACACAGCCAGGGGACGCCCTACGAGCGTGGATCGGCCCACCACCACAACATGCTTCCCCGCCGGGTCGTTCCCGGTCCGTGCGAGCAACTCCATCACACCGTTCGGCGTGCACGGGATGGCGCCGTCCAGCTGGCCGCGCAAAAGCTTCCCGAGGTTCACCGGATGCAGCCCGTCCACATCCTTGCGCGGGTCGAGCGAATCGATCACGAGCTGCTCGTCGATCTGTGGCGGCATCGGCAACTGTGGTAGGACCGCATCGAATCGCTCGTCGGTGTTCAGCTGGCCAATCAGGCCCAGTACCTCATCCTGCGTCGTCGTCGCCGCCAGGTGGAACGTCTCCGAGAAGATGCCGAGTTCCTCACACGCCCGCGCTTTCGATGTCACGTAACTGATCGACGCGGGGTCGTCGCCAACAAGCACAGCCGCCAGTCCGGGCGTTTTCCCGCCCGCCCGTAGCGCCGCGACCCGCGCCGCGACTTCTGCCTTGATCTCCGCCGCGATCGCGGCCCCATCGATACGTTGTGCTGTCACGCTGCTAAGCCTAGCCCGCCCCACCCACTCGCCCAAGCGCAGAGCGGCTCGCTCACGTACGATTTTTGGGATGGCAACGAAATTCGCAGTCGGCATCGACGTGATCGAAATCGATCGCGTCGCAGATGTCATTCGCCGCCACGGCGACCGCTTCCTCACCCGCATCTACACCGCCGATGAAATCACCCACTGCCGCGGCCGTGTCTCCGAACTTGCAGCGCGCTTCGCCGCAAAGGAGGCCGTCATGAAGGCACTTGGCACCGGTATCCGCGGCGTTGGCTGGCGCGACATCGAAGTTCTGCCGAACCGCCGCGGCAAGCCACTCGTCTTCCTCTATGGCCGTGGCGCACGCCGGGCCCGTGAGATCGAACTCAGAGGCCTCGAGATCTCGCTCACTCACTCGCGCGAATACGCGATCGCGTCCGTCGTTGGCGAACGCGCACTCACCGCCACGGAGGACACTCCGCGTCGCGGCGAGTCAGCCCTGAGGATTATCGAACAAGAAGGTTTGCGATGAAACTGGTCACAGTGGCGCAAATGCGCGCGCTCGAACAGGCCGCTGTCGACGCCGGGAGCTCCTTCGACCAACTAATGGAGGAGGCAGGCCTCGCCGTCGCGCAGGAAGCATGGATGTTGCTCGGTTCACTCGAAGGGTGCCACATCGTTGCATTGGCGGGCCCGGGCAACAACGGCGGCGATGCGCTCGTGGCGGCGCGCCATCTCGCGGATTGGGGTGCCGACGTTGCGGCGTACATCCCACGTCAACGCCGCGATGCCACCCACGAGCAGGCGCTGCTCGAACGCGGCCTCCCGATCGTCCATGGCGAGGATGACGACGGAAACGGCCAGCTCGATGCACTGCTCTCGGTCGCTGACCTCGTCATCGACGGCCTCCTCGGGATCGGCCAGGAGCGCCCACTGGACCCCGCGGAACCGATAGGGCTCGGGCTCGCACGGCTCCGAGAGGCCCGCGGTCGCTACCAGCCGCCGAAGCTCGTCGCCGTTGACATCCCCACAGGCGTCGCCGCTGACACTGGTGCTGTCGA
>JAFKFP010000199.1 GCA_017308185.1 bacterium
GGTAGAAGTGCCGGATATCTTCGATGCCCCAACGGAGAAGCGCGACGCGTTCGACCCCGAGGCCGAAGGCGAAGCCTGTGAAGCGGTCTGAGTCATAACCCACTGATTCGAGGATTTCCGGGTGCACCATGCCGGCACCGAGGATCTCGATCCAGCCGGTGCCGTGGCATGTCCTGCAGTCGGTCCCGGCACCACGACAGATGAAACAGTCGATGGCCATCTCTACGCCCGGCTCGACGAACGGGAAGTAGCTGTGGTGGAAGATAATGCGGCGGTCGGACCCGAACATGCGGCGCGCGAACTCGTACAGGACACCCTTCAGGTCGCTCATACGGACGCCCTCATCGACGGCAAGACCCTCGATCTGCGTCAGCATCCATTCGTGGGTCGCGTCGGTTGCTTCCTGGCGATAGCACTTGCCAGGAACGATGACCCGGATTGGTGGCTCGTGGGCCTCCATTACGCGCACCTGGTTTGGGGTGGTGTGCGTGCGCAGGAGCATGTTGCGTTCGCCGTCGATGAGCGTGTTCACCCAGATCGTGTCCCACATATCGCGCGCGGGATGATCTTCGGGGATGCGGGCGGCATCGAAGTTGTAGCGGCTCCATTCCACTTCCGGGCCTTCGAACACGCGGAAGCCCAGTTCATCGAAGGCCTGGATGCAATCCCGCATCGTCTGTGTGATGGGGTGCAGTCGGCCGACTGGCTGCGGGCGTCCGGGGAGGGTCACATCAATTGCAGACCCCCTGGACAGCTGCTCAATCTGCATGCGTCGAAGCGCCTCGCTGCGGGTATCGAGCGCGGCCTCGAGCTGCTTCTTGAGGTTGTTGGCCGCTGCACCGAACGCTTTGCGTTGATCCGCGGGCTGATCGCCGATAGCTCGGGTGAGTGCGGTCACACGGCCGTCCTGGCGGCCGAGCCAGGCCACGCGCCAGGCTTCGATACCTGCCTCGTCGCCTGCGTCGTCAAGGCCCTGCAGGGCCTCCTGGAGGAGGCCTTCGAACGAAATGTCAGTAGCAGTCATAGGTGTTCCAAGTATACGTTCGAAGCTGCGCAGGTACGAACCACGCCTGTGCGTTTCGCGGCGACCCCGCGCTGCGGGGCAACGAACGGTAAGCCCGGGAGGCAACCCGCAGTGACGCGTCAGACGTACTATAGACGCGATGTCCTCGGTCTCCTTGAACACGGTCGCACGCCGCGCTGCCCCAGCTACACTGTTGATATGCATTATTGCACTGGTGGCACTCATGTTCGCTGCATGTGGTAGCGGCAGCAGCCCTGCCCCGGACCTAGCGGCGAACTCCGGGGACGGCGGCGCCTCACCCGGCGCTACCGCACGCTCATGGGCGGGCAAGACACCAGCGCCAGCGTTCCCTACGGGCCTCACGTGGTTCAACGTGCAACATCCGCTCACGCTCGACGAGTTGCAGGGCAAGGCTGTGTTGCTTGATTTCTGGACGCTTGGCTGCATCAACTGCCAACACATCATCCCGGATCTTGACAGACTGGAGCAGGAATTCGGCGCCAAACTCGTCATCATCGGCGTGCATTCTGGGAAGTACTCCGCCGAACATGACGACCAGAGCATCGAGGATGCGATCAAAGAGTTCGGTATCGATCATCCTGTGGTGAATGACCCCGACTTCGCGTTCTGGAACGCGTATGGAGCAAACGCCTGGCCAACGCTCGTACTCATCGACCCGACCGGCAAGATTGTCGGAGCACATGCAGGCGAGGGTGTTTACGGGCTATTCCGGCCGATCATCGCCTCGCTGCTGAACGAATTCAAAGGCCGTCTCAGCGACCAGCCGATCCCGATCAAGCTCAACACCACGGCAACATCGACTGTGCTGTCGTTCCCGGGCGACGTCCTGCCTGACCCATCGCACGACCGGCTGTTCATCGCAGACTCCGGGCACAACCGCATTCTCGTCGCAGACATGGCGGGCAAGCTTGAATCGGCTATCGGTGATGGGAAGGCGGGGTTCGCGGACGGTGGTGCGGCCGAGGCCGAGTTCCGGCAGCCACAGGGCCTGGCCCTTTCGGAGGACGGAAAGACGCTGTATGTCGCGGACACTCGCAATCACGCCATCCGCGAGGTCGATCTCGCCAGCGGCGTGGTGACGACGATCGCGGGCACGGGCCAGCAACTCGAGCAGCTGCCCTCGGCGGGAGCAAAAGCGAAGACCACGGCGCTCTCGTCGCCGTGGGGTCTCGCCATCCACGGGGAGACGCTCTACATCGCGATGGCCGGTGTGCACCAACTGTGGGCCATGGACCTGACCAGCGGCAGCATCAGCGTGTACGCGGGAACCAGCCGCGAGGGCATTGATGACGGGCCGCGGCTCAGCCAGGCGACGCTCGCGCAGCCGAGCGGGATGACAATCGGTGGGAACGCGCTGTACTGGGCCGACCCCGAATCCAGTTCCGTGCGGACCATTGACCTTGCGAAGGGCCAGCAGGTCGATACGCTCACCGGAACAGGACTCTTCTCGTGGGGCGACAAGGATGGCGAGGGCAAAGATGCCGAGCTGCAACACGCGCAGGGCGTCGCTTACGAATCTGGGAAGTTGTACATCGCGGACACGTACAACATGAAGGTGAAAGTGCTCGACCTCGCGACTGATGAGGTCACGACAATCGCCGGTAGCGGCAAGCGCGGTTGGAAGGATGGGCCTGGTGCGCAGGCAGAATTCGATGAACCGAGTGGGATCGGCGCCGCCGACGGCAAGGTCTATGTCGCGGATACGGACAACAACCTCATCCGCGTCATAGACGCGAAAAGCGGCGAGGTCACTACGCTCACCCTCACAAATGCCGGTGCGATTTCCGGGTCGGCAGGCGTGAAGGCCACGAGGATT
>JAFKFP010000011.1 GCA_017308185.1 bacterium
GTCGGTCGTCAGGTTCACAATTCCCATCACATGCGCCCGCGACAGTTCAAGCGAACCGGTACGCAGCTCCCACGCGGCTACAGGCGACAGGTACCTTGCGAGATCGGCCGCCAGCGCGTCATCCGACCCCCCCAGCACGGCAGCCAATTGTTCGAGCGCAGCACGCGACGCGGTGATGCGCACAATGTCAGCCGAGAGATCGAGTCCGAGCCCGATCCGGCTCGTCGCGATGGCCAGTGCGTTGCGCTGCGTGTGTTCTGCGGCGATGTAGACCAAATGGGGAGCATCCGCGGCAGCTGCCAATTGGGCGGCCGATGGCGGCACGATGCGCAGTCGGGTCATCACCGAACTTGGCCCAGGATCGACTCGACCATGCGCTGCGCCTGCCAGAGATGCTCGAGGTCGTGCTGATACATCTCTCGCGCAATGTCGAGGATCGAGATCATCCCGCGGTACGGGTGTTCCCCACGTCGTTCCCATTGCCTGTCCGAAAGCTCCCATAGCGCGTAGCTCGTGTGCCGCCGCAAATAATGAAATTGGTCGAGCAGCTCCTGCGCATCCTCATCGCAGTAGAGATCGCGCCACGGCATGGCATCGAAATCGACATGGGGTATCGGCGCGTCGCGCTGCGAAAGGATCGCCTCGATCTGTTGCATCACCCCGTGCTCCACTTCTCGCAGGTGATACGGGATCGCGAGCAACGTCCACCCTTCGTCAGGGCCTACCCCCGGGTCAAGGAGGTCATCCTGGTTAAGCCCGTAGAATAGACGGTCGATCTCTCCAGAGCCTTCGCCCAGCGCCTTGAGAAGAAACGCTGGGTTGCTCGCTGCTGTGTTCGTCCGTGGCAACTCACGCATGCGCCAATTGTAGTACCAGATCCCGCGGGGCTCCGCACTGCCGGATCCGCCGGGACGCGGGCCAACGCCAGGCGTGTTTGGCTGGAACCCCCTGCCCTGCTAGCATCGGAGTTCGAAACCACAAAGGATCCGATGACGCATGGCAAGTGGCGCCTGCGATGTTTGCAGCAAGACAACGATGTTTGGCCGGCATATCCGGCACAAGCACTCAGGACGCTGGGAGCGCAAAGCCCCCAAGAAGAGCCGCACGTTCCGCCCGAACGTCAATAAGCACCGTATCTTCGTGAACGGGGATTGGGTTCGGCTCAACATCTGCACCCGTTGCTTACGGACGCTTGCCAAGCCCGCCTGAGTTCTTCACGCACCACGAGACATCGATGCCGGCCTTACCAGGCCGGTATCTTGCCATTTGCGACAGGGCGAATCTGATAGCCCTTCAGGCCGTCGCATTCTGCGGCGTAAAGCGCCGCGCCCACGATGCCCGCGTTGTTGCCCATGCTTGCCGCGACGACGGGCGCGCGCGTGTGCAGCCGGGGTACGAACTTGTCGGGTTCCTTGCTGATACCGCCGCCAAGGATGATCAGGTCGGGCCAGAGTGCACGCTCGACAAGGTCCAGGTACGCATCCAACCGCTTCGCGTACTTCTTCCACGAGAGTTTCTTTCGGTCTTTGACGGACGCCGCGGCAGTCCGTTCGGCATCCTTCCCGTCGAGTTCGAGATGTCCCAGTTCGGTGTTCGGGAGCAGGATGAGGTCGTGGAAAATCGCAGAGCCGATGCCCGTGCCGAGCGTGAGCATCAGCACCACGCCCTGCACGTCCTTGCCCGCGCCATATCGAATTTCTGCGAGCCCGGCCACGTCAGCGTCGTTGCCGACGTAGGTCGGCATGCCCGTGGCCTCGGCCAGCAGGGCGGCGACGTTGGTGCCGATCCACTTCTTGTCGACGTTCGCGGCTGTCCGCGCGACGCCGCTCTTGATCACCGCGGGAAACCCCGCACCGGCGATGTGCGCGCCCCGAAGTTCCTCATCCCGCAGCAGCTCGCGCACCGTTTGAGCAACGGCCTCCGGGGTCGCCGGCTGCGGCGTTTTTAGCCGTTTGCGTGCCGTTGCCAGTTGACCGGTCGAGAGGTCGGCCAACGCCGCTTTGATGCCGCTCCCACCAATGTCGATGCCGAGCACCAGATCGTCAGCCATGTCAGCCCCCGCGCGTGGTATGTGCTTCGCTGCGTTGCCCGAGAGCCTACACGAACTTGGCGTCCGAGAGTACATTTGCGCTCACACCACGGATGCCGCGCCGAAACTCGCGCGTTGGAAGGCCAGTCCGTTGTTCACGCAGCCACCACAGCGCCGTAAACTCGAACCACACACCTCATTCCAATGATTGGAGACATGGCAGCCTGCGTGCTGCCAGCAGCACATGCCCAATACTTCTACCGAGCCCGTAGCGGCCCTTCTTCGCGTCCTCGATATGGAACGTCGCGGCGATAACCTCTTCCACGCACAGGTCGACCAGCGGGAGGGCCGGCTGTTCGGCGGCCTCGTGCTCGCCCAATCGGTGGTGGCGGCGGGCCGCACCGTCGCCGCCGGTGATATCCATTCACTCCACGCTTACTTCCTGCGCCCCGGCAAGCCTGTCGAGCCGATTGACTACCAGGTCGAACGTGTGCGCGACGGGCGCACGTTCACCACACGCCGCATCAGCGCTATCCAGGCAGGTGACATGATCTTCGAGGCTACCGTGAGCTTCGCCAGGCCGGAGACAGGGATCAGCTATCAGCCACCGATGCCGCCCGCGCCGGACCCCGAAGGCCTTCCCACCTGGTGGGAATCTGTCATGAGCAACCGCCCGCAAGAAGCCGAGCACCACCGCCGCCATCGTGATTGGCCCCGCCCCGTCGAACTTTACACCGCATCGCCTCCCGCCAACGACGGACTGCCTACCCGTTCCGTGTGGGCAAAGACAACCTCTCCGCTACCGGACGATCCGCACCGTCGCATCGCGGTTTGGGAGTTGGGGTCCCGGTGGCGCATCTGCGAGCCTGGACCACGCTATGTGGTTCCACCACGCTCCGAAGTTCGACGGCTGGCTCCTCTTCAACAGCGAAAGCCCCACGGCGCACAACGCTCGGGCCGTCATCTTCGGAGGCATCTGGTCGCAAGCCGGTGTCCGCGTGGCGAGCGTCGCCCAGGAAGGCCTCGTCCGCACGCCAAAGCAGGAATAGGCCCATCCGGGGTGGTCGGGTGGAAGCGGCTGCTACCGCGGGTGCAGGATCTCGCGTAGTGCCTGGCACACCTCGTCCACCTGTGCGTCTGTCATCTCCGGGAAGATGGGAAGGCTGATCGCACCGTCGAAGATGTGCTCCGCCACCGGGAAATCGCCCGGTTTCCAATTACCATAACGTTGATAGGCCGTGAAGTAATGCAGCGGGATGAAGTGCACCGAGGTTTGGATGCCGCGCTCCGCGAGTTTCTTGATGACCTCGTCGCGCGGCACCGGTGACTGCTGGTTGCGCACCCGCACCATGAAGATGTGCCACACGCGGCGGTTCGCTTCGTTGATGCTTGGCAGGATGAGGTGTTCCTCATCTCGAAGGTTCGCCAGGTAGCGTGCTGCAACCCTGTCGCGGTCCTCGTTGAACGTTTCGAGCCGGCGCAGCTGACTCCGACCGAGTGCAGCGGCGATGTCCGTCAGGTTGTCTTTGAACCCGAATTCCGCGATGTCGTACCGCCATGTCCCGCCGGCGGTGTACCGCCCCCAGCCGTCTTTGGTGATCCCGTGCAACGTCAGCATGCGGACGCGGTCGCTCAGTTCAGGATCATCCGTGAGCAGTGCGCCGCCTTCGCCGGTGGTCATGTTCTTCGTCGCGTAAAAACTTAGTGCTGTGGCATCGGCTATGCTCCCCACGGGCCTGCCCCGATAGAGAGAGCCCACCGAATGCGCCGAATCACTCAGGACCTTGAGGCCGTGCCGTCGCGCGATTGTGATGATCGCTGCCATATCGCACGGCTCGCCCCCGAAGTCCACAGGGATAACCGCCTTTGTCTGTCGGGTTATCGCCTTCTCGAACGCCGCGGGGTCCATGTTGGCATCGCTATCGCGCACATCCACGAGCACGGGCGTGGCGCCGCAATGCAGAACAACATTCGCCGTCGCTGAAAAGGTGTAAACGGGTACGATAACTTCGTCGCCTGGCCCAATGCCCCATGCGGCGAGTGCGAGGTGCAGCGCGGCGGTACACGAATTCACGGCGTTCGCATAGCCCGCGCCTGTATAAGCGGCGAGCTCCGCTTCGAGCGCCTGGACGTTCGGGCCGCTCGTGATCCAGCCGCTCCGCATGGCGTCCACGACCGCATCGATGTCGTCCTCACTGATCGCGGGCTTGAAGAAGGGAATACGCATGTCGGCCATGCAGCAAGCGTAGTCGGGCGAGCGGCGATGCGACAGCAGGCTACCGCTTCAATGCTCGCCCAATGGCTTAGCCGACAGCCTTCACCAACTCCATCACGCGCCCCAGGGTTTCGACGCGCTCAGCGAGCGTCGAGCCCTCGGGCTGGACGCGCAGGGTCGTAATGCCGGCATCGCGATAGGCGCGGATACGCTCTTTCACCATGTCATCCGTGCCCAGCAGGTTCGACTGGATGACCATGTCATCGGGCACGAGGGCTGCCGCTTCCTCGCGCTTGCCTTCGAGCCACCTGCTCTGCACCGCGATGGCCTCGTCGGCGTAGCCCGCCCGCTTGTAGGCGTCGTTGTAGAAATTGTGCTGGCGCGAGCCCATCGCGCCGAGCGTGAACGCGAGTCCTGGCTTGCGTGGTGCGATCAGTTTGTCGAGGTCATCGCCGAACGCGACCGCGTGGCCACCGAAGGCTGGGGCGCGCACCTGCTCGACCT
>JAFKFP010000012.1 GCA_017308185.1 bacterium
AGCGACGAGTTGGTCCACGTAGAGACCGAAGAAGTTCACGAAGGGCGGATGGCTCTTGAGGATGAGCTTCTGGACATCCTTGTAGGATTGCTCGCGCTCTGCATCATCGAGGATGCCGGCAGCCTTCTTGACAGCGGCATCGACTTCAGGCACGGAATAGCCCGTGTCGTAGTGGTTGTTGCCGGTGATGCCGCCCGTGACGTACCACTGCAGGGCGAAATCAGGCGTCTGATACTGCTGGTTGAGCGAAAGCGACGCGGTAAGCTTGTTGGTGTAGTAGCCTGCCACCCAGGTGCCGGCATCGAGTGGCTGCGGCTTCGCGGTCACGCCCGCATCCTGCATGTTCTTGACGAAGATGTTCACGTAGTCCGACACGTTGCTGCTCGTGGGGTGCGAGAACGTGAACTCGGTCACGCCGGCTGCCTGGAACAGCTTTTTGGCCTCGGCCGGGTCGTAAGGCTGAGCTTTGGAGAGGTCGTCCTTGGAAAGCGCGTACTTTTCGAACGCATAGGTGATGGGCCCGATCGGCTCGCCGGCGCCGTGGCCGATGAGCTGGATGTACTGGTCGCGGTTGATCGCCATGTTCACGGCATCACGGACGCGGCCATCGCTCCACGGGGCGCTCTTGGTGCTCATCCAGAACGAGTTGTAGCTGATGCTCTTGTCGTGCTTGTACTGGATTTGCTTGTTGCCGTTGACGATCTCCTTCGCCTCGTCCTGGTTCGTGGCGGGATAGGCGTCGATCTGCCCGGAGGTGAATGCAGTCCGTTCGGTCGCAAGGTCGGCGAAGGTGCGGATGATGTGCTTATCGAGGTAGGGCTTGCCCTTCTTGTAGTAGGTGGGGTTCTTGTCCATCGTGGCGTGGTCGCCCTCGACCAGCTCGGTGAGCTTGAACGGCCCGGCGCCCACTGCACCCTTCTTGAGATCGGCGTTGACCAGCCATTCCTTTGGCACGATAGCGCCGATGAGGTTGTTGCCAACGTTCGCGATCGTCCACGCATAGGGCGACTTCATCGTCATCGTGAAGGTCGATGCGTCGGGTGCGGCGAGCTTGTCGATCCACTGGTTCGCGAAGGCGTAGCCATTCGAACCCGACTTCGGATCCTTGATCCGCTCCCAGCTGGCGAGGACGTCGCTGGAATCGAGCGCGCGCTCGGGCACTCCCTTGGTGTTGGCGGTGATCATGACGTTGGGCCGGATCTTGAACACCCACGTGACCTTGTCATCCTGCAGCGTTTGGCTCTCGGCAAGGTCCTGGATGATGCCCTTCTCAGGGGCGAACGCGATGTAATCACGTACGAGGTAGTTGTAGACCTCGGGGACGATGCCCGCGCCGCCATACACGGAGTTGTGCGGATCGACGCCGGCGAACGGGCCGGTGAAGGCCGGAGTGTAGCTTCCGCCGGGCTTGGGCGTCGCGCTTGGCGCGGCACTCGCCGAAGAAGACGGTTTGGCCGACGCCGACCCGGAAGGAGTCGAACCGCCAGGTGTCTTGCTGCTGTTGTTGTCGTCGTTGCATCCGACGAGGCCGATACTGGCTGCTCCCAGGCCGGCTGCGGTCGCCCCTCCGAGGAACATGCGCCGGGAGACGCGGCTTCGGCCAGCACGGCGAAGCCAGTAGTTATTCTCGTGATCCACGTGATCCCCTTTTGAGCCCCGAAGAGTGTCCCGTTCATGGCGGAGCCCGATGGAGGGGAATATGGGACAGGGATAGGTACAGTGTCAATAGCAGGTATAGGCCCGGCCACAGGATCCTGAACCTGGGCCTCACGCGGCCTTTATCTTGATAGGTGTCGTGCGCGCGAGGTCTCTCCCAAAAGGGCAGGCCCGCGGCAGTGGCTGCCGCGGGCCTGCAAAGGGGGATGACGAACTGTTCGCTTACTTGCGCCCGGACCACGTCGGATCGCTCTGGTTAAACCAGGCATCGGTGGCGGTACGGTTCTCGTTGACGAAGGACGCCGACTCAATTGGGTGGACGTAGTTCCAGTACAGGGTGCTACCCACACCGTTGACGTTGTATGGCACCCCGGCGCCCCAGTTCTTGAGGACGAGGCGATCGACCTGCTTGTTGAGGTCGGCTCGCTTGGCGTTGTCGAGTTCGGTGAGCGCCTGGGCGGTCAACGTATCGACTTCGGGGATCTTCACCCCGAACTGCTTCCACTGGGCCGACGTGGAGTTGTACGTCAGGAAGTTGAGCTGTGATGGGTCGGGACCGGAGACGTCAGTCACCCAGCCGTACCAGATGCTGTTGGTGCCGTTACCGTACTGTTGCTTCACGATCTTCGTCGTGATGGTGGCATAGGTCTGGATCTTGGCCGTGAAGGTGTTGCCGAGCACGCTGTGAAGCTTGTTCGTGATGAGCGCCGAGGCACCCTTGTAGAGACCTTCCCAGATGTCCGGGATATCCACGATTATTTCGCCGAGCGCTGATCCGCCGCCAGCCTCCCACATCTTTTTGGCCTCGGCTTCGTCCGTCGCGCGATCGGTAAGATAACCGGGCAGTGTTGCGAGTTCCTTTTCGTCGATGCCATACGCGGCCTGGGACGGCGGGATGCTGCCGCATACGACGGCGAGACCCTGCTCAAGGCTGTTCGCGATGCTGTAGCGATCGAGGGCACGGAAGATGCCGCCAATGAGGTTCTGGTTGGACCAGGGGGCCGCGCCGCCGTAGTACGTGCCGGCCTGGGGGTTCGCCGAGTACTGCTTCTGTTCGAAAATCTTGCCGCTGAGCTGATTCTTCAGGTCGCTTGTAACGGCCGGCGATGTCGGTGAGAAGACGTCGATCTGTTCCTGCTGGAACGCGGCCTGCTGGGCCGACTGGTCGGTGAAAAG
>JAFKFP010000013.1:0-1629 GCA_017308185.1 bacterium
GGGCGCGGTACTTGATGTGTTCGTTGCAGCGGACGCAGGGGTTGGGCGTGCGGCCGGCGGCGTAATCGCGAACGAAGGGCTCAACGACGTGCTCGCGGAACTGCTCTTCGAAGTTCATCACGTAGTGGCGGATGCCGAGCTGGCCGGCGACGCGGCGGGCATCATCGATATCTTCGACGCTGCAGCACTGCTGATGGCCGCGAAGTTCGCCGGGACGTTCTTCGGTCCAGAGACGCATGGTGACGCCCACGACATCGTAGCCCTGCTCGCAAAGGAGGGCTGCGGCAACAGAGCTATCGACGCCGCCGGACATGCCAACGACAACGCGGTTTCGTGCCATGATTATGCTAAGATCCTTCCCTGTCCCGGTGCGCCGGGAGAGCCATCTCCGGACGGGAGTGCATTTGCTGGATTCTGAGACGCTGGCGCAACGGGCAGTCGATATCCTGGCGGACCACCAGGCGCTGGATATCGCGCTACTCGACATCTCGCGCAACGCTACCTTCGCCGACTATTTTGTGATCGCGACAGCGCAGTCACCTTTGCAGTTTAGCGCGCTGCACGAGTACCTGGAAAAGGAGCTCGGCGAGGAGGGCCATGACCTTCGGCACCGGGAGGGCTCGGCGCAGAGCGGGTGGATGCTGCTGGACTTCAATGGCCTGATCGTGCATATCTTCTCGCCTGAGCAACGGGCGTTCTACCGGCTCGAAGAGTTGTGGGGGCGGGATACGCCGGTGGTGCGGTTCGCTAACTGATATCTGTGCCGGGGGATGCCCGAGTAGATGCACGTTGCACCATGCGGGCAGATTGTAACGGGTTTGTAATGCTTTCAATCTGGACGGGCAGAGGACATTAGCTCGCGCTGTGCCATGCTTTCGTTAAGGCAAACGGTGGGGTGGAAGGACAAGTACAGGATGCTAACGCAACATAACAGAAATGTTGGCGACAGCACTGCCTCGGTACTGGTGGTGGATGGAGACGCAGGCATACGGCGCGGGCTTGATTATGTGCTGCGGGATCTGGATTGCAGGATTTTGCTGGCGCCGGACGGTGAAACGGCGATCACAATCATCGACGACGAGAAGCCCGACATGGTGATCGCGGAGGTGCGCCTCCCCGGCATGTCGGGGCCAGAACTCGCGAACCAGATCCGGGAGCACGGCCACATGCGCACGCGCATCGTGCTGATGAGCGCCTACCCACGGCCGCCCAGGGGCGCCGAGGATGAGTTCCTGTACAAGCCCATCCGCTTCGAGCGTCTGCTGGAGATAGCCAGCACCGTCATCGCCAGCCACATGTAGCGACTCCCATGGGTGCTTTCCTTTTGCGCCGCGGCTCATTAGGCTGCCACGCATGAAGATCACACTCGACTGGCTCGGCTGCGCCACGTACCGGCTCACACTCGGTGAGACGGTTGTCTTTCTTGATGCATACATGGACCGCGTGCCCTCGGCGCCCGCCGTCGGCTTGAGCACGGCGGAGGTCACGAAGGCGGACTTCGTACTCGTCGGCCACAGTCACTTCGACCACCTCGCGGGAGCCGAGGTGATTGCCGCGAACACGGGGGCGAAGGTCATCGGGTCGAACGAGACAGCCCACCTCCTGGCGGCGCATGGGGTGCCGCGCAAC
>JAFKFP010000013.1:1695-4527 GCA_017308185.1 bacterium
CGAGGTCGGCGAGCGCCACCGGCTCGCGCCCGACGTTACCGTGCGTGTGTTCCCGAGCGTGCATTCGTGCACGTGGGTGAGCGGGTCGCTGGCTTCGAACGAGCCGGCATTTGGCCACCTCGGCCTGTGCGAGGATGAGCGTGCACAGGTCGGTGGTCTGCTGAGTGAGATCGGACGTGCGACGGACTCGGAGTCGCAGCAATCACGCGAACTGCGCGAGCACCTCGCATCGGCCCTGGGCAGCCGCGAAACGGGCGGGCCGCTGGTGTACCTGATCGAGACACCCGCGGGCACGATCTTCTGGCAGGACACCTCCGGGTGTTGGACGGGGGTGTTGCGTGACCTGCGGCCCGATGTGGCGATCCTGGCAGCAGCGGGGCGCGGCAACGTCGACGGCGAGCCGATCCAGGGCAGCCTCGCGCAGTTTGTGGCGAAGGAAGCCGAGTTGTTGCGGCCGCGGACGATCATTCTCGGCCACCACGACAATTGGATGCCGCCGGTGACGCCGGCGGAGGGCACGGATACTGGCCCGATTAAGGAAGCGCTCGACCGTGCGCTTCCGGGGGTCACGCTGTTGGAGCCTGGTTACATGGCGGGGACGGCGTTGCTGACATGACTGTGGCGTGTCTGCCTCGAATCATGCCGGCGACGTGACCGGCGAGGCTCGCGAGGCTGCGGACGAAGCGTGATAACGGCCTCCCACCCGAGTGGCGCCGTGCTACACTTCGCCTATGACAGAACCGTATGAGGCTGCGCAGAAGGTCGAGCGCGCGCCGCAGCTGCCACCTGGCCCGGACGAGCGAGCGCACGGATATGGCGTGATGGCGTGCCCCTTCGCTTCGGGCGACATTCTTTGCCACCGGCGTTTCGTGGCGAGTTCATTCGGGCCTCCTTATACATCGATCTGGCATCGGGACTCGGCGGGCGAATGGCACTTCTACCAGGACACCAGTGCCGAACAATCGTGCGCGCGCTATTTCGGCAGTGCTCTCACGTCGGCGACAGAGACGCGAATCAGTTCGGTGTGGACTGATGCTCGCACTCTGCAGCTCTCGACGCCGAACATCGACTGGACGCTGAGCCTGGCGGCTACACCGGTGACGCGGGCACTCAATGGCATTGGGAGCGTCATGCCCGAATCGTTATGGAGAAGCGAACGTGTGCTCGGGTTGATGAGCCGGATCGCGGGCCGGGCTCTCGGCGCGGGGCGCATGCAACTGGCGGGCACGACACCAAACAGACAGTACTTCGTCGCGAACCCGCTCCGGATCTGGGTCCTCACGAAGGCGAGCGCCACGATCGGAGGCCGTAGCCTGGGGACGCTCGCGGTCAGCAGTGAACAGGCGGCGTTGGGCGACTTCTGGATTCCGCGGCGTGGCCTGTTCGCGGTTGGACAGTCGTACTTCGAACCGTTCGACCCGGAGCGGCATCTATCGGCTGACCCGCAGCCCTCGCCAGGCGCCTGACACGCGCGCGTGCTTCAGCGCAACTCGAGGTTGTCGAGCAGGCGGGTATGACCAAAGCGCACGACCACGGAGAGCAGGGCGGGCCGCTCGACGGTGGTCTCGAGCTCTTCGAGCGTGATGTCGTCGGCGAGGCTCACGTACTCAACGTTTGCGAGGGGTTCTCGCGCGATCGTGGATTGGACGAGCGTGCGCAACTTCGGAGCGCGGCGTTCGCCTAATTCGAACGTCGACCGGGCCTTTTCGAGTGCGCGATGGATCACCGTGGCGGCGGCGCGCTCTTCGGGCGAGAGATAGACGTTGCGGCTGCTGAGAGCGAGACCGTCGCGCTCGCGCACGATGTCGCAGGGCACGATTTCGACGCCGAGGTCGAGGTCCCGCACCATGCGCTGGATGACGCGCAGTTGCTGGGCATCTTTGCGGCCAAAGTACGCGCGGTCCGGGCCGACGGCGTTCAGGAGTTTGAGGACGATGGTGGTGACGCCGCGAAAATGGCCGGGGCGATGCTCACCTTCGAGGCGCTCTGAGATCGCGCCGACTTCGGCGTATGTCTGGAAGCCCTCGGGGTACATGTCGGCGCCGGACGGGAGGTAGACCGCATCGACGCCGGCATCGCGGAGTAGCGCGAGATCACGCACTTCATCGCGCGGGTAGCGTTCGAAGTCTTCGCCGGGGGCGAACTGGAGCGGGTTGACGAAGATGCTGACCACGGTGCGCAGGTTTTCGGCGATCGAGCGTTGCACGAGTGCGAGGTGACCATCGTGGAGGTAGCCCATGGTGGGCACAAAGCCGAGGCTGCCCGACCCGGAGAGCCGCCAATGGCGCATGGCCGCGGGCGTCGTCAGGATTTGCATGTGCCTTCCTCGCTAGACGGCATGGGCGGCCTCACGGAGGTCGGCTTCGTCCATGGGGAAGCTATTGGCCTCGGTCGGGAACGCGCCGCTTTCGACATCGGCGACGTAGGCCCGCACGGCGTCACGGATGGTCTCGCCAATGACGGCGTAACGGCGGGTGTGCTTGAGGATGCGCTGGTCGTCGTACATGCCCAGCAGGTCGTGGAAAACCTGGACCTGGCCGTCGCAGTCCGGTCCCGCGCCGATGCCGATGGTGGGGATCGAGAGCCGCTGTGAGACTGCCTTGGCGAGTGGCGCGGGGATGACTTCGAGCACGACGGCGAAGGCGCCTGCGGCTTCGAGTGCCTGGGCATCGTTGAGGAGCTTGGCGGCGGCGGCCGGCGTCTTCGCCTGCACCTTGTGGCCGCCGAACTGGTTGAGCGACTGCGGCGTGAGCCCGAGGTGGCCCATGACGGGGATGCCGGCATCGACCATGCGATGGACGAGCGGAGCGACGCGGCTTCCGCCTTCGAGCT
>JAFKFP010000014.1 GCA_017308185.1 bacterium
GGGGGGCGAAGCCAGAGCACTAGAGCCGCCACCCCAGCGGCCACGGAAGCCACCAGCGCGGCGTCCTCACCGGCGCCGCCGCCCTCGTTCACGATCACCGCCGCGGTGCCACCGATGAGCGCGACACTGGCGAGCCACGCGGCAGAACCACCGCGTTGAATACCGGCCGGCGATTGGCCCAGCATGACGTAGCCGGCGATGAGCGCGAGCACCGCCGGGACGCCCGGCACAAGGACGCGCGCCCACGAACCGAGGTGTCCCCAATTGGTAGCGGCGAGCACGATCACGCCAACGCCTACGATGGCGATCCCGAGGTAGACGAGCACTTCCGTGAACCCCGGACGGTTTTCACTCTTGCGGGTAGAGCCACGCTCCTCGTACGCCATGATACCGTCCGCTATGGCCGAGTCGATAAGGCCGGCGCGCTGCCATTCGGAGAGGTGTTCCCGTGGGCTGCCCATGTGTCACCACCGCGTCAACATGACGTGCGGTGTAAGCATGGCGGCGGCGACACGGCTTCGCAACGGCGATATGGCGCAATTCCAGTGGCCGGGCGGGGTAAAGTCGTGCTCACAGTGGCGTTATTCGCGCGGCGAGCAGGACAGATCTATGGTGGGCGCTACCGGTGCGCTTGCCGCCGGAGGACCCCACGGCCAGCCGCTAGCACTCTATCGGGGAGAGTGCTAACATCCACCTTGCTCAGGCATCTCTGAACGTTTCCATGGAGGAGTCCCACTAACTATGGCCACCAAGGCAGCGGCGAAGTCCGCGAAGAAGACCCAGCTCGTCCCCCTCGCGGACCGCATCGTCATCACCCCCCTCAAGCAGGATGAAGTGACCGCCAGCGGCCTCGTCATCCCCGATACCGTCAAGGAAAAGCCCCAGCAGGGCGAAGTCGTCGCCGTCGGCCCCGGCCGCCTCGATGACAATGGCAAGCGCGTCCCGCTCGATGTCGCCGTCGGCGACCGCATCCTCTACGCCAAGTACACGGGCACGGATGTGAAGCTGGACAACGAGGATTACATCGTCCTGAACGACAAGGACATCCTCGCCAAGCTCGTCGTCTAACCCACGAGCACACGAGGCCAGTGCGCTGGCGGCCGATGAGGCCCGCCCATCGCACTGGCCTTTCGTGTCCGCACAAAAGGAAGGTTACAGATGGTTGCGAAGCAACTGTTGTTCGATGAGGCGGCGCGGCGCGGCTTGAAAGATGGCGTGGATGCGCTGGCCGATGCGGTGAAAGTCACCCTCGGTCCCCGCGGCCGCAACGTCGTCATTGATAAAAAGTTTGGCGCCCCGAACATCACCAAGGACGGCGTCACCGTCGCCCGCGAGATCGAACTCGTCGATCCGTTCGAAAACATGGGCGCCCAGCTCGCCAAGCAGGTCGCGACGAAGACCAACGACGTCGCCGGCGATGGCACAACCACCGCCACTGTCCTGGCGCAGGCGCTTGTACGTGGCGGCATGAAGGTTGTGGCCTCGGGTCTGAACCCGATGGCGGTGAAGCGTGGCATCGACAGGGCGCTTCGCGTTGCGGTTGATGACCTGCGCGCACAGGCGCGGCCGGTACTCACGAAGGACCAGATCGCGCACGTCGCCTCGATCTCCGCCAATGACCCGCAGATCGGCGAACTTCTCGCCGATGTGATGGAGAAGGTGGGGAAGGACGGCGTCATCACCGTCGAGGAATCCCGCGGCATCAAGTTCGAGACGGAGTTCGTCGATGGCCTCCAGCTCGACCGCGGATACGTGTCCCCCTACTTCGTCACGAACCCCGACCGCATGGAAGCGGTGATCGAGAACCCATACATCCTCATCACCGACAAGAAGATCACGGCTGTCCAGGAAGTCCTGCCCCTCCTCGAAAAGGTGCTGCAGGTCACCAAGGACATCGTCATCATCTGCGACGACATCGAGGGCGAGGCGCTCGCGACGCTCGTGGTCAACAAGCTGCGCGGCACCATCAACATCCTCGCAGTGAAGGCGCCGAGTTTCGGCGACCGCCGCAAGGCGATGCTCGAAGACATCGCGATGCTGACCGGCGGCGTGTTCATCACCGAGGACATCGGGCAGACGCTCGAATCCGCCACCGCGGCGGATCTCGGCCGCGCGCGTCGCGTCGTCGCCGGCAAGGACGACACGACGATCATCGAAGGCCAGGGCACCGACGAGGCAATCCAGGCGCGCATCAAGCAGATCAAGGCCCAGATCGAAGACGCCACGAGCGACTTCGACCGCGAGAAGATGCAGGAGCGCCTGGCCAAGCTCGCCGGCGGCGTTGCTGTCATCAAGGTTGGCGCGGCCACCGAGGTGGAGCTCAAAGAGAAAAAGGCGCGCGTCGAGGATGCCCTCAGCGCCACCCGCGCTGCCGTCGATGAGGGTGTGGTTGTCGGTGGCGGCACGGCGCTCATTCGCGCCCAGAAAGCCCTCGAGAAGCTCGCCAAAGATACCAAGAACGACGACGAGCGTGTTGGCGTGAACCTGCTCAGGGAAGCGCTCGAATATCCCACCTGGACGATCGCCGATAACGCCGGCCTCGAAGGCTCCGTCATCGTCAACCGCATTCAGAACCTTTCGGACCCCAACCAGGGCTGGGACGCAGAGAACGACAAGTGGGGCGACATGTTCGAACTGGGCATTGTCGACCCGGTAAAAGTCACCCGCTCAGCACTCGAAAACGCCGTTAGCATTAGCTCGCTGGTGCTCACCACCGAAACGCTCGTCGCAGAGATCCCGCAGCCGCCAGTGGCTGCGCCTCCTCCGCCCGAGGATTACTAGAGTACCCGGTACCGGGTACCGAGAGAGCGTCATGACAGCCCCCGGATG
>JAFKFP010000175.1 GCA_017308185.1 bacterium
CGCTCTTCGGTGTCCAGCGCCTTCCTGATGAAGTCATGCTGGTCGAGCAGGTGCGGGTACCCGACCTTCAGCTTTTCGATGGCGGCATCGGCGAGCTTCACCGTGAACGGTTCGCGTATGCCGATCTTACGCCCGAAATAGATCGCCCTGCGGATGACACGGCGGAGGACGTAGCCGCGGCCCTCGTTGCTGGGCGCGACGCCATCGCCAATGAGCAGCGTCGCGGCACGGCAGTGTTCGGAGATGGCGCGGACCGCGTAGGCTTCGTCCTCCGCAACATCGGCGCTGAAGTAATCCACACCGGCCACTCTCGCGGCCGTCTCGAGGATTGGCAGGAAGATATCGGTTTCGAAGACGCTGCGCTTCCCCTGGAGGGCGGCCGCCACGCGTTCGAGCCCGCTCCCGGTATCGATGTTTTTCGCCGGGAGGTCGGTGCGTGAGCCATCAGGGTGCTGGAAGAGTTGCATGAACACGAGGTTCCAGATCTCGACGAAGCGGTCGTCGTCATAGCCCACGCCGCCGATTGGTTCGCCCGAGGCGTCTCGCTGCAGTTGGGCTCCTTCGGCCCCGCGCTCTGGAAAGTAGTCGTAGTAGATCTCGCTGTCTGGCCCGCAGGGGCCGCTTGCACCGGGCGCGTCTTTGGGAAAGCTGAACCAGTAGTTGAGCTCTTCGTCGCGCCGGTGGATGCGCTCATCCGGGACGCCCACCTCGCGCCAATGGCCGTACGCCTCGTCGTCGGTAAGAAAGATGGTTACGTGCAGGCGCTCCGGCGGGATCTGGTAGACATCCGTGAGCAGCTCCCACGCGAACTGGATCGCCTCGCGTTTAAAATAGTCGCCGAAACTGAAGTTCCCCAGCATTTCGAAGGCAGTGCAATGCGAGTAATCACCCACCTCTTCGATGTCGGTTGTGCGGAAGCAGCGCTGCACCGTCGTGGCGCGGGGCGAAGGACGCTCCTGTTCGCCGGCGAATACCGGCTTGAACTGCTGCATACCAGCGCTCGTGAAGAGCGATGTCGGGTCACCAATGGGCACAAGCGGCCAGGGCGGCAACAGCTGATGCCCGCGCTGCTGAAAGAACGCGAGATAGGCGGCGCGGATTTCGTCGGACGTACGTGGTGGTTCTGGCATGGCGTTTCAGGAATGCTACGGAGGGGCGTGTTTCAGTGTCGAGTCGCGAGGGTGGCATCTTGACAGCCTTTTCGCCCTATCCCTAGCATCGTCCATGGACGCCGACGCGTCCCCTATGCGAACAGATCTCGAACCTTCCAGACGCATCCCATCGTGGTATGCCCCGCGGATCGGCATCTTCGCGCCCGGTAGGGCGATGTGAGCGGTGAGCATCTTGCGGTCATTGTCCTTGCGGCCGGCGAGGGTACGCGCATGCGTTCGGCGCTGCCCAAGGTCCTTCACGAAGTCTGCGGCCTGCCGATGGTGCGCTACGTGCTCGATGCCGCGCGTACGCTCCGGCCGGACCGCATTGTGGTGGTCACCGGCCATGGCTCGGATGCAGTGGAAGCGGCAATCGCGGCGCCCGACGTCACGTTCGCCTTCCAGGCCGGCCGCTTCGGCACTGGCGATGCGGTGGCCAGCGCGCGAGATGCGACTGGTGGCGCAGATCGTGTCCTCGTCCTCAACGGTGATGAGCCGCTGGTCAGCGGCGAAACGTTGGCGCGCCTGTGCGAAGCGGCTCGCGGCCAGTTGATGGCATTCACATCGCAGAAGGTGCCCGATGGCGGTGCGCTCGGACGGGTACTCCGTGATGCGCATGGCGGTGTGCAATCAATCGTGCAGGCTGCAGACCTCGAAGATGGCGCAGGGCCAGCCGAAGTGAACTGGGGCCAGTACGTGTTCGACGCTGCCTGGCTCTGGGAGGCGCTGACGCGCGTACATGTCAGCGCCAAGGGCGAGTACTACCTCACGAAGCTGGCAGACTTCGCCCACGAAGCGGGCCGCCCGGCCGTAACGGTAACGCTCGGCGACGCCGAGGCGCTCGGCCTCGACGACCGCGTGAAGCTCGCCGAAGCCGAGCGCCGCATGCGCGGCCGCATCCTCGAACGTCACATGTTGGACGGCGTCACCATCCGAGATCCCGCAACGACATACATCGACGGAGCTGTCGAACTGGGCCATGACGTGACGGTGCTACCCGGGTGTCATCTGCTTGGCAGTTCGTCGGTCGGGGAGCGGGCCCTGCTGGGTCCGAACAGCACGCTGCGCAATAGCACCGTCGGTGCAGGCTGCGTGATCGAGTCTTCGATTATCGAAGACTCAGTGCTCGGCGACCGCGTGCATGCGGGGCCTTTTGCACATGTGCGCGGCGGCGCTCGGATCAGCGACGATTGCTACCTGGGCAACTACGCCGAAGTGAAGAACTCGGTGCTCGGCCGCAGGGTGAAAATGCACCACTTCAGCTATGTGGGTGACGCCGATGTGGGCGAAGGCGCGAACATCGCAGCGGGCGTTATCACCTGCAACTACGACGGCGTCAACAAGAACCGCACGACGATTGGCGCGGGGGCGTTCATCGGCTGCGACACGATGCTGGTCGCGCCCGTCACGGTTGGCGATGGTTCGCTGACGGGCGCCGGGTCTGTGGTGAATCACGATGTGCCCGATGGCGCGCGCGTGGCTGGCGTGCCGGCTCGCCGATTGCCCGGGCGGCGGCCGGAAGGCGAGCGCTAAGATGAGCGTGCCTGACTACCTCGCCCTCGTGGGCATCATCCTGAGTTCGGTTGCACTCGGCGTGACCGCTGCGTCGGAGACGGCACTCGAACGGGCGAACGACGTACGCATCCGCGCCCTGGCATCGCGTGGAGATGACCGCGCGCAGTCGATCGCGGCGCTCATCGAGAATCCGCAGCGCCTCTTCGACCCGCTCACGCTTGCGCGCGCGCTGTTCGCCGCGGTGGTGGTCGCCTGTTCGGCCTACATCGGCGCGCGTTCGTTCGCACCGCTGCCGGGCGCCCTCGTGATAGGGCTCTGCGGCGGCGTGTGGACCGCCCTCGTCCAGATGACCGTGAACCTCGTAGTGGCGCGCCAGCCGGAAGTCGCCGCCCTCCGTCTGCACGACGTCGTCCGGCTCGCGCGCATGGTGTTTTGGTTCCCGGCGTTCATTCTCGGCCTGCCCGCGCGCTTCGGAGCACGTTCGCTCCGGCGGGTCGCGCCAGACCCCGGCACGGACATCCTCGCCCTCGTTGAGCGCGAAGAAGCGCAGGGCGGCGTCGAAGAGCAGGAGCGCCGCATGATCCGTGGCATCATCGCGCTCGAAGATAAGACGGCCCGCGAGATCATGGTCCCGCGTATCGACATGGGCGTCGCGGACCTGAACTCCAGCATCCTCGATGTGGCGGCTCTCGTGAACGAACGTGGTTTCTCGCGAGTGCCCGTCTACCGCGAAAACATCGACGACATCACGGGAATTGTTTATGCGAAGGATCTGTTGCGCGCGGTCAGCAACGGCGGCCGCGACCGGAAGCTCAGCGAACTCGTACGGCAGCCCGTGTTCATCCCCGAGTCGAAACCGCTCGATGACCTCCTTGCCGAGATGCAGACCACCCACACGCACATGGCGATCGTCGTCGATGAATACGGCGGCACCGCGGGCCTGGTGACGATCGAGGACCTGCTCGAAGAGATTGTGGGTGAGATCGAAGACGAGTACGACATCTCGCGGCCGACCTTCGAGATCGTGTCGGAAGACGAAGTCGTCCTCGATGCGGGTGTGAGCACGAATATCCTCGATGACCTATTCAACGTGAAGGTGGATTCAGAGGATTTCGATACCGTGGGGGGACTGGTGATCCACGAACTGGGCAGGCTGCCCTCAGTGGGCGACGAAGCGAGCGTCGACGGACTCAAGCTGCGAGTGATCAGCATGTCCGGCCGGCGCCTCCGTCGGCTGCGCGTCGTGCGTGATACCCGGCCGGAGCCCGTAGCGAGCGCCAGCTAAGCACGCTGCCACGCTAGTCGGCGCCGACATGAAAGTGGAGGTGCCCGGATTCCTGGAACTTCCCCAGGTTCGTCACCACGCCTCGCCGAGCACAGCCAGCCACCGGCGAGGGACGTTCTGGTCAATGACACCCCCCAACACGAGCCCGCCGCTGCACAACTTCGCGGAAAGGCTTACACTAAGAGGGCAGGGGGCAGAACCGTGGAAACGCGGTGCTCCCGAGTGCGCGAAGAGCGAACAATCAGGGGAAGATGGACCGTTCGCGGCTTAGCCGTTTCATCAACCAGGCGCTGCAAGAGCTCCCACTCGAAGAGCCAGCGTTCGTTTCCCCGAACTCAACCGTACGTGAAGCCCTGGACCTGATGCGCGCTGGCTCGCGTTCCTGCGTGCTCACCCGCGATGGTTCGCGCGTCACCGGCATTTTCACTGAACGCGACATCCTCACGCGCTGCATGGCTGCCGGGTTCGATTGGGACCAGCCGCTCACGACAGATCTCGCGACTCCCGACCCGCGTAGTATCGATGGCACCCGCCCGGTTGGCGAGGCTGTCGCCGTCATGCAGCAATTCCACTACCGCACGCTGCCCGTCACACGTGGCGGCGAAGTTGTAGGCATCGCACGGTTGGGCGACCTCGTCACCCAGCTCGCGGAGGCCTATCCAGAAGACGTACTCAATCTCCCTCCACGCCCCAACCAGGTGATGGAGAAACAAGAGGGTGGTTAGCTGAGGTCAAATGACAACTGAAACTCTTTCCAAGCCCGAACACGCCGTTGAAGAACGCGACCGCGTCACTATCCGTTTCGCGGGTGATTCGGGCGATGGCATGCAGCTCACCGGCACTCAGTTTACGAAGACAACGGCCGTGTTCGGGAACGACATCGCAACGCTTCCCGACTACCCGGCCGAAATCCGGGCCCCTACCGGCTCGCTCCCGGGTGTCTCCGGGTTCCAGATCTCCTTCTCAAGCGACGATATTCGCACCCCCGGTGACCAGCCGGACGCGCTCGTGGCCATGAACCCCGCGGCGCTCAAGGTCAATATCGGTGACCTGCCGGCCGGCGGCCTTCTGATTGTGGATGCTGACGAGTTCAACTCGAACAACCTCAAGAAGGCGGGCTACGAGACGAACCCGCTCGAGGACGGTTCGCTGAAGGCCTACCAACTCCATGCGATTGAGATCACGCGCCAGAACGAGCTCGCGCTTGAGGGTATGAGCATCAATGCGGCCCAGAAGTTCAAGTCGCGTAACTTCTACGCGCTCGGGCTCGTGCTCTGGCTGTATGGCCGGCCGCTCGACACCACGATCCGCTGGGCGACGCAGCGCTTCGCCCGCACGCCGGATACGCTCGAAGCGAACCTCCGGGCACTGCGCGCGGGACACGCCTTCGGTGAAACCACCGAAATGTTCCATCAGCGCTATGAGGTCCCGGCAGCCCACGTGGCCCCCGGCACCTACCGCCACATCAGCGGTAATGAAGCGACGGCGCTGGGCTTCCTTGCTGCCTCGGTCCTCAGTGGTTTGCCGCTCTTCTACGGCAGTTACCCGATTACGCCGGCCTCCGATGTGCTTCATGAACTCTCGAAGCTCAAGAACTTCGGCGTGAAGACGTTCCAGGCCGAGGACGAGATCGCAGGCATCGGCGCCGCCATTGGCGCGTCGTACGGCGGCCACCTCGCGCTTACGGGCACGAGCGGTCCCGGCCTGGCACTCAAAAGCGAGGCCCTCAACCTCGCGGTCATGACCGAACTTCCGCTCGTCCTCATCGATGTGCAGCGTGCAGGCCCCAGCACGGGGATGCCCACCAAGACGGAGCAGGCGGACCTGCTACAGGCGATGTTCGGACGCAACTCCGATTCGCCCGTCGCCATCGTGGCGCCGTCGACCCCCACTGACTGCTTTTTCATGGCGATCGAGGCGTTCCGTATCGCCCTCAAGTACATGGTGCCCGTCATCTACATGAGCGACGGCTACCTCGGCAACGGTTCCGAGCCGTGGCTCATCCCCGACATCGCGGACCTGCCGAAGATCGAGTGGAGCTACGCCAGGCCGCACGACGGCACCCAGTTCAACCCGTACGAACGCGACCCCGTGACGCTCGCGCGGCCATGGGCTGTGCCGGGCCAGCCTGGCCTCGAACATCGCATCGGCGGCATCGAAAAGTCCGGCCAGAACGGCAACATCAGCTATGACCCGCGCAACCACCATGAGATGACGCTCGCCCGCGCCGCCCGCGTGGCCGGCATCGCGAACGACATACCGTTGCTCGAAGTGCAGGGTCCCGAGTCAGGCGACCTGCTCGTGCTTGGTTGGGGCGGCACCTACGGCGCGATCACGTCGGCGGCCGAGGCCGCACGCCGCGAGGGCAAGAGCGTGGCCTCAGCGCAGCTCAAGTACCTCAACCCGTTCCCACGGAACCTGGGAGAGGTCCTCTCGCACTACAAGCACGTGCTCGTGCCCGAACTGAACAACGGCCAGCTCTCGCTGTTGGTCCGTGCGAAGTTCCTGGTGGATGCCGTGCCATTCAACAAAATCGCTGGCCAACCGTTCAAGATCCGCGAAATCCAGCAGAAGATCGATGAAGTCCTCGGACTCCGTGGCCCTTACACCATCGAATTCGGCCCGGGCGCTGCCCCGCAGCCAGGAGGTGATTCATGACCGCTCCAACGCTCAGCAACAATGGGCATGCCACCGAGGAGATCCCCGTCTACACGCGCAAGGATTTCGTGTCTGACCAGGAAGTCCGCTGGTGCCCCGGCTGTGGCGACTATTCGATTCTCGCCCAGATGCAGAAGATGCTCCCTGAACTGCACGTCAAGAAAGAGAACATCGTCTTCATCAGCGGCATCGGGTGCTCGAGCCGCTTCCCGTACTACGTGGAGAGCTACGGCTTTCATTCCATTCACGGCCGGGCGCTCACGCTCGCCACGGGCCTCAAGACGGCGCGTCCTGAGCTTTCGGTATTCGTCATCACCGGCGATGGCGATGGGTTGAGCATCGGCGGCAACCACCTGCTCCACGCTATGCGACGCAACGTCGACCTCAACGTGGTGCTGTTCAACAACCGCATCTACGGCCTGACCAAGGGCCAGTACTCGCCGACGTCCGAGTTCGGCAAGGTCACGAAGTCGTCGCCCTACGGCACCACCGAGCGTCCCCTGAACCCGACGCGCATCGCGCTCGCCGCCGGGGCCACCTTCGTTGCCCGCTCGCTCGATCGCGACACGCACCACCTCGAAGAGACCCTGTATAAGGCGACCCAGCACAAGGGCATCTCGTTCGTCGAGGTCTACCAGAACTGCAATATCTTCAACGATGGCGCGTTCGCCGCGTTCGCCGATAAGGAAGTCCGCCAGGACCGCATGCTCTACCTCGAAGACGGCAAGCCGCTGCGCTTCGGCAAGAACAAGGAACACGGCATCCGGCTCAACGGCTTCCGTCCTGAAATCGTCGAGAACGCCACCACCGATGAGGGCCTTCTCGTCCATGACACCAAGGCCGATTCCGGCCTGGCCAACATCCTTGAAGGCATGGACTACCCCGACTTCCCCGTGCCAATCGGCGTCTTCCGCGACATCGACGCCCCATCCTATGAAATGCTGGTTGAGCAGCAAATCACCGACGCCAGAGCCAAGGGCGAAGGCGACTTTACTGCGCTCCTGCACGCGGGCGAAACCTGGCAGGTTGACTGACCAGGGCTGACGAGTCCACGCTCCGCAGGCCCCGCCGTATTCGCGGGGCCTGTTGGTTTCACCAAGGAGGCGTCCAGTGAGTAGCGACCCCACCAATATCGTTATCTGCCCCACCTGTGGCGCCCGTAACATCGAGGGCACGGACACCTGTGAACACTGCCAGGCTGACCTCCGCACCATAGACGTGCCGGAGATCTACCAGGTCGCAAGCGAAAGCGACCTGCTCTTACCGGTAGCATCGCTGCGCCTCAGGCCGCCCCGCTCGGTGACGGCCGCGGCGACAACTGCCGAAGCCATCGCGGCTATGCAAGAGGACACAACCGGCGCGGTTGTGGTGGTCGATTCGGGCAGGATCGTCGGCATCTTGACCGAGCGCGATGTGCTCAAGAAGTGCGCTGGCAATGCGGAGACTGGCTCAGGAGCTGTATCCGACTTCATGACGCACGACCCGGTCGTTTTGCGGTTGGATGACAGCATGGCCGTGGCGCTGAACAAGATGGGCGTGGGCGGCTTCCGCCACATCCCCATTGTGGGCGACGATGGCTCGCTGCTCGGCATCGTCACGGCTCGAGATGTGTGGCAATGGGTGATGGGCCGCTACTTCGACTGAACCCGGCAACAGCGAACGCGCGACAAATCACCGCGCTGCCCTGCGGTGCAAAGGCATCCCCGGCCCGCAATGCGGCCGGCGGCGAATATGCCTAACACGGCTCTGCGACCGTAACCCCTGGCCTGCTGCTCCTGTTCCCGGCCACCTCACGCCTATCGTTCGCTAGTCCTAGCCTATGGCTGAGCAGGGCGCTACAGTTATCCATAGCACGACACTATGTCTGCGCTGTGAGTCATACATGGAACTGGCCCAAATCGAGGCGTTCATTTCGGCAGCGGAATGCGGAAGCTTCAGCCGCGCGGCCGAACTCCTCAGCGTCGCACAACCGTCGTTGAGCAACCGCATTCAATCGCTCGAACGTGAGGTGGGCCAGCCTCTGTTCGAACGAATGGGCCGTGGCGTCAAGCTCACGGATGCCGGGAACTCGTTCTTGCCGTACGCCCAGCGTGTGATGCGCACCCTGCACGATGGCGTCATGGTCCTCGCCGGGACGCGCGAAGGCACCGCTGGACGGCTCCTCGTGGGCGCTGCCCCCGCTGTCGGCACGTACGTCTTGCCGCGGTTGCTAAAGGTGTTCTGCGACCAGCACGAAGGCGTGGAAGTGCTCGTCCGCACCGGGCATTCGGATGAAGTGCTGCAGATGGTCATCGATGACGATGTGCAGGTGGGCATTGGCCGTCCTATTAATCATCCAGATGTACGCACTGTTGTGTTGTACCGCGACGAACTGGTGCTCGTCGTCTCATCGCAGCACCGGTACGCGAAGGCGGGCGCGGTGAAGGTTGATGACCTCGCCGATGAGTCGCTCATCCTGTTCGACCGCGATTCCGGCTATTACGGCATGATCCTCGGCCTCTTCCGCGACCTCGGCGTCGTGCCCCAGCAGCAGATGCAGTTGGATAGTATCGAAGCGACGAAGAAGATGGTGGAAGCGAACCTCGGCATCGCGCTCCTGCCGGAGGTCTCCGTGGAGCGCGAAATCCGTCTTGGGACACTCCATAAGGTGCACATCGAAGCTGCCGAGACGGTCGAACGCGAGATCGCCGTCATGTATCGCCGCAACAAGCCGCAGTCTGGCCCCATGGCCGCCTTCCTGGACCTGCTGAGCGAGATCTACGGCGTGAAGCTACCACGGTAGCGCCCATGCCCGGTCACGAAGACCCAGGGGCTCCGGCGTCGCTACGGACACCATGACGCTCCAACCGGAGAGAGAACGCTGCACCGTCGATCCTAGCGGGAGGCAGGCCCACGCCTCACCGCAACCCCCACCAACACTTCGATCGCCTTAGGCGGGAAGTCCGGCCACGGCCCCGGAGACCCATCCGGCGCGTTGAGGTGCGTATCGAGAAATGCCTGGAACGCGCGCAGAGCTTCGATGGCATCTTCCACTGTGTGCTCGCCGGACTCGATAGCGTCGCCGAACTCGTGCAGGTCGACGACGCGGTACGGACGCCCCGGCCCGGGCACGATCACATCGATGTCGCGGTCCGTCACTTCGATGATGTCGCCATCTTCAACGATAGAAATGAGGTCGACGTACCAGGCGCCAGCGTCGTGCCCGAGGAATGTCGGCGGTTGGCACAACTGGATGGATTCGTCCAGCAGAACGAAATAGCGCATCATCCGCGACGCACCCGGTCGCACAGGGTGCCGCTCCTCGATGTAATGGTCGTATGCCGCCACGCGCCCACAACGCACGCCGGGGCGTTCACCAATACGCGAGGCGATGGTCACCCCTTCGAAGTCGGCAGCGGGTGATTGTGGGCGCATCCGCTTATGATAGGCGCGATGGCCCTTGCTGGAATCTTCGGAGGTGGCACGCTATCCTGAGTGTCCCGCGGGGGCGGTTAGCTCAGTTGGTTAGAGCGCTGCGTTGACATCGCAGAGGTCACTGGTTCGAATCCAGTATCGCCCACCATGCACTGCCCTTGCGATGGACTCGGGTAGATGCAGCATGCCCGCACTGCACGTTGCCGTGATCGATACACAACTCTCGCGTATGATCTCAGAAACGATGTCCGGACGCTCCGCGCATGGCGGGGCTTTTGAGGAGTAAGGATGATCCGAATTCGAATGCGGCGGACGGGGAAGACGCACCACGCGAGCTACCGTATGGTCGTCGCCGAAAAGATGACGAAGCGCGATGGCGGCTTCCTGGAGACGCTCGGCTCGTACGACCCGCATGCCAATCCGCCGGCGATCAACATTAACACCGACCGTGCCAAAGAATGGCTCGGCAAGGGCGCCCAACCCTCGGAGGCCGCGCACAAGATCCTCGCTCGCGCGGGCGTGCTCGAACCGCTGGCCGCCCCCGTACGCAAGTCCGCGCCCGCAGCTGCGGCTGCGGAAGCGCCGGCCGCGGCTGCTCCCGCTCCGGCGCCAGCCGCCGAAGAAGCTCCTGCTGAAGAGGTAGCGCCAGCTGCCGGGGAATCCACCGAAAGCGAGTCCTGAACATGGCATCGATGATGGCCGACCTTGTGGAGTACCTGGCCAAGGCGCTGGTAGACGAACCCGATGAGGTGCGCGTCCAGGAGACCGGTGATGGCGACCGCGTGAACATCCGGCTGGATGTGGCCGAGGGCGACTGGGGCAAAGTTATCGGCCGCGGTGGCCGCATCGCGTCGTCGATGCGCTCCCTCGTGAAGGTGGCCGCTGTGAAGGAAGATGTGCGCGTCGGCCTCGAAATTGGCGACTGACTTCCACCACAGGGCGCCTGCCTGAATGGACACTGAACCGCGCGAAGGCTTCACTGCCGTCGGCCGTGTGTTACGGCCCCATGCTCTTCGCGGCGAGCTTCGAGTTGAAGCATTTTCGCAAACTGCCCGGAATATCCAGCGAGGGCGCCCCATCTACCTCGATGGCGTGCGGCGCATTGTGCAGGAAGCCCGCAACGACCGTGGGGCATGGATTGTGCGCCTCGGAGGCATCACGGACCGCACGGCAGCCGAGCACGCACGTGGCAAACTCCTCGAAGTGCCGGACGCGGAAGTGATCAGGGATGATGACGAGTCCTATTTTGTGCACGAACTCATCGGGTTGCGTGTGGTGACCAACACGGGCCAGGAACTGGGAACCATCGGTGACGTGATTTCCACGGGTGCGAACGACGTGTGGGTGGTGCGCGGTAGCAATGGTGAATTGATGGTCCCAGCAATTGCGGACGTTATCGAACGCGTCGATACAGCTGCGGGCGTTGTAATTATCACACCTTTGGTGGGGATGCTGGACAATTCGAAATGAATGATTGAAACCCTCTATAGCTGCGGTCTAAACTGGCGCCGAGCCGTCCGGGTAGGTGGTGGGGATCAACCGGCCCCGGGGGACCGCAACACAAGTCGAGGGGGACTCGCTCCATGTCGAAAGCTGAATCGCTCCAGGTCGTAGGTGACTGTGTCCATCATTGGGTCCTGGAATCGCCACGAGGGGAGATGACCGCCGGCCGCTGCAAGAAGTGCGGCAAGGAACGTGAGTTCACTGGAGAGACGAGCTATCGCATCGGGCGTGGCTCGTCTCATCGCTCTTAGCCCCAAACGCTACTACGAGTTGACCGGATCTCAGGCGGCTTCCTACGATGGAGGCAGTCTGGCGACGCGTGGGGACATAGCTCAGATGGGAGAGCGCAGCGTTCGCAATGCTGAGGTCGGGGGTTCGAGCCCCCCTGTCTCCACCACTATTTCGCCTGGCTGAGGGTGCACGCCGGGCCTGTCGTCGCCGCCCACTCGGAGTGAGCACGCAAGGAGAGCGCCATGGATATCCGTCCAAAACGTGCGACTACGAGGGGGCCCGTTGACTGGTTCACCGGCGACGTGTGGATCGACGGCATAGCCGCGGCCAGTGAGCCGCCCCACGCGAGGGTGTCGGCGGTACGCTTCACGCCGGGTGCGCGGACGGCGTGGCATTCGCACGCACTCGGGCAGACACTGTATGTGACCGAAGGGCAGGGCCTGGTGCAGGCCCGGGGCGCCGAGCTGCAGGCAATCCGTGCAGGAGACATCGTGACCACGCCAGCGGGTGAGTGGCACTGGCACGGCGCGGCTCCCGACCACTTCATGACGCATCTTTCGATAACGGAGCGCCCGGAGACCGCGGACACAGTGGAGACCGACTGGGGCGCGAAGGTGACGGACGCCGAGTACGCCGGGCAAGTTCCGGGCGCATGAGGAGAACACTGGCGGGAACGCATGGCCGGCCTTGAAGATGGGGTGATTGCGGCATCGCAGATACACGAGGCGCGCGCCAATGTGGTGGCCACACCGGCAGATCTTGCAGGGCTCACGGCGTCTCTCTGGATGGGCGGGGCGCGCAGCCTTCGAGGCGTGTCGCTCCACGCGGATGGTCTCGCGCGCAGCCTGATTGTCGACTGCGCTGGCGAGATGCCACAGGCCGTGCGCGAGGCGGCTGCGGTGTGGCTGCCGTGTGTGTTCGTCGACCACGATGGTCCAGTCGCGGGGATGCACCGGGTTGAGGCGGCAGCCCGCGAGGCTGCGATCCTTGCGCGCACCGGCGATATCGATTCCGTGTACGTCATGTGTACACATGGCATGAACCGCAGCGGCCTGGTCACCGGCATGATACTGCGGGAATTCGGGCTTACCGGGCCCGCTGCCGTCGACCGTATTGCTACGGCTCGCCCGGGCGCGCTCTCCAACCTCTGGTTCCGGCAGTTGCTTCAAGAAGCCTGACGTTCAGCGTGGGCCGGCGCCGCGTCACCGCGGCAGCGCTGCGTAGCCGAGAGTTCGAGTGCAATTGCTCGTTCGCACGCCTCAACGACATCTTTGATCTCGATCCTGCCGGGGCCGCGCACATCCGCCGCGAGCGCAAGTAGTTCGGCCCTCACGCGGTCGCAGCCGGGCACGGCCGCATCCAGCGCCGCGAACGCATGCTCGACGTCCATTACAAACGCGCTCCGCCAGGTCTCCGCGGCACTCACCTCGAAGGGGACTTCCCGTGCGGCGCGAAGGCGCGCAACAGCGTCGCGCCAGCACGCAGCAGGGCTCGGAGATGTGGTGGTTGTAGCGGTCGGAGACAGCGTCGTCACGCGGCAGTCCTTTCTGTTCAAGGCGTATCGGTGGGCCACGAATGTGTGCTCCACCTAATCTAGGCCTGCGCCTCTCGCAGGCCGGCAACCGCGGTGGGCGCCGGCATAACGAAAACGTTGCGGCGATGTTGCCATCGCATGAACCGAGTGCTCACGCTAGGCTTGTGGGGGTGCTGATCGACCTCCATTGCCACACGCTCCCGCTCTCCCAATGCAGCAATCTCCAGGCGGAAGAACTGGCGGATCTCGCCCGTGCGCGTGGCCTCGACGGCATCTGCCTCACCGAGCACGACGCCCTCTGGGACACTCGGGACATCGCTGAACTCGGGAGGCGCACAGGGTTTCTGTTTCTGCACGGGATGGAACTGACGACCGACGCGGGGCACGTCCTTGCTTTTGGCTTCGGGGCCGGCTCGCCCGCGTTTGCAAGCGTGGAGGAGGCGGCGCGCGCCGCGGAGCCAGCGGGCGCCCTCCTTTACCTGGCCCACCCTGCTCGTGATGGCCTGCTGCGTGTCACCGAGCGGACGCGGACGCTGTTTGCCTCGGTCGAGACGCAGAACGGCTCCGATAGCAAGCTCCAGAACGCATCGGCGTCGGGAATCTCGCGCTCGTTCCGGCTCCCGGGGATCGGTGGATCGGACGCCCACACGCCCGCCGAGGTGGGACGTACGGCCACCCGGTTCGATGCCCATGTGACGGACGAGGCGTCGCTTGTGGCGGCACTCCGCTCGGGGCGCTACGAAGCGGTACGGCTCGATTGCTGAGCGTGTCCCATGTGTGCACGGTGCCTGCGCCGATGGCCGCAGGTCAACCTTCGGCGCGTTGTTTGGTCGGCTCCGAAGGACCGCCGAGGTTGTGTGCCGTGTTGATGAGTGCGACGTGGCTGAATGCCTGGGGGAAGTTGCCGAGCAGCCGCTTATCGTTCGGGCCCCACTCTTCGGACAGGAGCCCAACGTCGTTGCAGAGCGACAGCAGGTGTTCGAACATCTCCTTCGCCTCAGCATCACGCCCTGCGAGGTGAAGGTTGTCGGCGTACCAGAACGAGCAGGCGAGGAAGGTCCCTTCATCGCCGGGAAGGCCATCCGTGCCCTTCGATGTGTCGTAGCGCCGGACCAGGCCGTCTGCCATGAGATTTTCCTTGACGGCCTCAACGGTACCACGCACGCGGGGGTCCGTGGCGGGCAAGAACCCCACCATCGGGATCATCAGGAGCGAGGCATCGAGGTCGTCCGCGCCGTAGTACTGCACGAACGCGTTGCGAGACTGGCTGAAGCCTTTGTCACAGACCTCGGCGTGTACCTCGGCGCGAAGACGCCGCCAGCGGTCCACCGGCCCATCCATGCCGAACCGTTCGACGGCTTTCACGGCGCGATCGAATGCCACCCACGCCATGACGCGTGAATGGGTGAAATGGCGGCGGCCGCCTCGGACTTCCCAGAGGCCCTCATCTGGCTCCTGCCAGTGATCTTCGAGAAATCCCAGCAGCGCCCGCTGCACGGCCCACTCTTGCTTTGTCGGTCGCACGCCGAGCCGTGATGCGGTGTGGAGCGCATCCATCACTTCGCCGAACACATCCAGTTGCAGCTGGCTGTGGGCCGCGTTCCCGATCCGGACGGGCACGCTGCCTTCGTAGCCGGAGAGCCATGGCACTTCGAACTCCGGCTGGAGGCGCTCGCCAGAAAGCCCGTAGAGCACCTGGACATCCTGCGGGTTTCCGGCAACCGCGCGCAGAAGCCATTCGCGCCACGCCTTCGCCTCGCTGTGGAAACCGGAGACGAGCATGGCGTACAGCGTGAAGGTCGCATCGCGGAGCCAGCAGAAGCGGTAATCCCAGTTCCGCGTCCCACCGATGTCCTCAGGCAGTGACGTGGTCGCGGCAGCCGCGATGCCGCCCGTGGGGCTGTACGTGAGTGCCTTCAGCGTGATGAGCGACCGCATCGCCTGGTCGCGGTAGACGCCATTCCCCGTGTACTGCGCGCTCCAGGCTTTCCAGCGTTCTTCTGTCTCACACAGGGCGTTGTTTGGGTCCAGCTCGGCGCCGGAGTCTTCGTGGGAGAGGTGCCAGTGAAGGCGGAATGAGTGCTCTTTTCCCGCTTCGACCTCGAACTCCGCGACCGTCTGGAAGTTTTCGCCGTGCATCTGCACGTCGGTGTGAATCTCCACTCCGTCCGGCCCGGCGATGGCGGTGATGCCGTGCTCGGCGCGCTGGACCCACGGCACGCTGCGCCCGTGCGCGAAGCGCAGAGCCAGGCGCATCTCCATCGTCACAACCCCACGGTCGCCGCGGACGATGCGGATCACGTCGGCATGACGAGTGCTGCGCCGCCACGGCATGAAATCGATGAGCGTGACGGCGCCATCGGCGGTTTCGAAGGTGGTCTCGAGGATGAGCGTGTCTCCCCGATACCGCCGCGTGGTTTTGGCGGCTCCTCCCTTCGGGGCTATGCGCCAGTAACCGTTCTCCTCGTTGCCGAGGAGATTCGCAAAGCAGGCCGGAGAGTCGAGGCGCGGGAGGCACAGCCAGTCAATCGAGCCATCGCGTCCCACCAGCGCCGCCGTGTGCGTATCGCCGATGATTGCGTAATCCTCGATTTTCAGCGCCATG
This sequence comes from bacterium, assembly GCA_017308185.1. Taxonomy (GTDB): domain Bacteria; phylum Chloroflexota; class Dehalococcoidia; order Tepidiformales; family Tepidiformaceae; genus JAFKFP01. Next base: position 15,897 of record JAFKFP010000175.1, read on the forward strand.
CGCCCTCCAAAGCCGCTATCCCGCGCTCCGCCTTTCTTTCACTATGGGCGTAAACGAGGCGGTTGCACAACCTTAACGCCAGTGGTGCTCCGTCTGGATTCGGCGCACCGTCCCCGAACGAGACCGCATCACGAGGGATTCACTGCGCGCGCCGCCGGCCATGTATTCGATGCCCTGCAGCAGGTCGCCGGTGGTTACTCCCGTGGCGGCGAAGAACACGTCGTCGCTGTGCACGAGATCATCGATCGTGAGGACCTGGGTGAGGTCGAGCGCGTGCTCAGCGGCATACTTGCGGTCTTCGTCGTTCCGCGGCCACAGCCGGCACTGGATGTCGCCGCCCACGGCCTTGAGTCCACACGCGGCGATGACGCCCTCGGGCGACCCGCCGATGCCGATCATCATGTCGATGCCGGTGCCTTCGATCCCTGCCATCACCGCGCCTGGCGCATCGCCATCGGTGATGAACCGGATCCGTGCGCCGGCGGCCCGCACCTCGTCGGCGATCGCCGTGTTGCGGTCGCGGTCGAGAATCATGACGGTCACCTCCTCGATGGCGAGCGCCTTGGCCTTCGCGACCTGCTCGAGGTTCCACTTCACGGGCGCGGAGAGGTCAATCTTGCCCTTCGCTGCCGGGCCGACGGCGAGCTTCTCCATGTAGAAAATGTCGTGCGGGTTGTACATGCTGCCGCGCGGGGCCACGCCCACAACGCTCACGGCCCCTGGAAGGCCCATGGCGCAGAGTCGCGTGCCCTCGAGCGGGTCGACGGCGACATCGACTTCGGGGCCCCTGCCGTTGCCGACGCGCTCGCCATTGAAGAGCATGGGAGCTTCGTCCTTTTCGCCCTCGCCGATGACGACGATGCCGTCCATGTCCACGGTGTCGATCATGGTGCGCATCGCGTCCACCGCCGCGCCGTCAGCGGCGATCTTGTCGCCGCGGCCGACCATGCGCGCCGCGCCGAGGGCTGCGGCCTCGGTCGTACGCACCAACTCCATCGCGATGTTGCGGTCCGGCACCCGTTCGTTCCTCATGCGTTCACTCCAAGCTGGTCCGCCACGGGCTTCAGCGCCTCGGCCACGAACCGGATATGTTCGTCCAACTCGACGCCGAGGTCGGCGGCGCCCTGGATAAGGTCCTCGCGTCGCACCGAGCGGGCGAACGCCTTGTCTTTCATCTTCTTGCGTACTGATTTCGGTTCGATCGCGCTCAGCGATTTGTCTGGCTTAACCAGCGCGCAGGCCGTCACAAATCCCGAAAGCTCGTCGCAGGCGTAGATGGCCCGGTCCATCTTCGAGTGGTACTCCAGCCCGAGGAACGGTGCATGGCACAGGATGGCATACCGGATGTCACCGGGCACGCCCCGTGCGGCCAGCAGCTTCGACCCCTCTTGCGGGTGCAGGTCCTCGGTGGGATGGATCTCCCAATCGAAGTCGTGCAGGAGCCCCACGATGCCCCACTTCTCCACGTCCTCGTGCAACTCCCGCGCGTAGGCCTGCATCACGGCTTCGACGGCGATGCCGTGACGGCGCGTGCGCTCCTCCTGCGAGTACTCCACCAGGATCTTCCACGCTTCGTCGCGATGCATGCCCGCATTGTATGCAGATCATCGGAATGCCGGTAGGCATGCCCGTCCGGCGGGGGCTCGCACATGCGTGGATAGGGCGGGGCGGGGGCACCTCGAGGAAATGGCCCCTGACTGCCGGGAACGCGTTGGTATCGTAGCCTAGGGGAGGATGGGGCCGCGGCGAATCTCACCTATTGCCTGGCTGACAGCAACGGCGGGCCGCGAAGCGATGACGTGGGCCGGCGTCGGCATCGCCGGCATTGCGATGGCGGCCGGCGGCCTCGTGCTCTATGGACAGGGCGGCAGCTCCGGGCCTGTCGGCCAGGTCGTGCACCCCGGATCGCCCACGCCGACCCAGATCGCGCCGGTCGGGGCACATGCGACCGCCACGCAGCGAGCGCGGCCGCCAGCGCTGAGTGCCACTCCCACGCCAATCGAAGCGCGGCCATCAGCGCCGCCGGCGCGTCCGCAGACGAGCACGCCTGCCCCCACGCAACCGCCACCGCCATCGAACCCACCGCCGGGTGGCCGAGGTGCGCCAACGGATACGCCTGAACCT
>JAFKFP010000015.1 GCA_017308185.1 bacterium
TGGTGCTGGAGTTCGCGGGGCCGGGGACTCCTCCGGAGGGTGAAGAGCCTCGGGCGGCGCTCCGCGGTTTCGTGTTCGCGGTGGAGGACATCGATGCGGCGGTGGCCGCGCTGCGGGCGCACGGCTGCACGGTTGAGGAGCCGCATGCGGCAGTGCAGCCGGGGGCGAAGCTCGCGGGCATCAAGGATGGGACCCACGGCGTGCCGCTGGCGATCATCCAGTACGGCGCGCTGCCGATTGAGGAGACGAAGGCATGACCGTGAAGCGCATCGACCATGTGGGGCTGGTGGTGAAGGACCTGGCGGAAGGCGTGGCGACGTTCGAGAAGCACTTCGGGTTCGTGGTGGACGGCACGCGCGGCGGTGAAATCGAGGCGCTGGGCATCAAGAATGCGTTCGTGCCGGTCGGCGAAAGTGACCTGGAGTTCATCGAGTCGATCAGTGAGGATGGGCCGGTCGTGCGGTTCGCGCAGGAGCGCGGCGAAGGTCAATTCCTGCTTTCGCTCGAAGTCGATGACATCGCAGCAACGGTCGAGCATCTGCGAGAGCTGGGGGTGCGGGTCGCGGATCCGTCGCCGGGTGGCGTTGCGTTCGTCTCGATGAAGTCGGCATTCGGGGTGAACTTGCAGTTGGTGCAGCGGGGATAATCGTGCACGTTCGGATATACTGACGGCATTACAGAAGCTGCCGTACGGCATCTCTGTTCAGCCGAAGACATCCTCGCGATGGAGGACGGCGACGCGTACGAGCTCGACGATGGCGAACTCGTGGAGGTGCCCGGGGGATTCGAATCGCAAGATGTGGCCGGTGAGCTTCTCCGACGACTCGGTAACTTTCTTGAAGGCCGCTCGATGGGTCGCGTAGTACCAATGGAGCTTGGACTACAGATATTCCCCGACCGGCCCCGCCGAATCCCGCGACCAGATGGTGGCTTTATTTCCTTCGAGCGGCTGGGTTCTACGCGGGCGCCAACGGGCTTTCTGACGCAACCTCCCGAGCTCGTCATCGAAGCGGTCTCGCCGGGCGACCTGGCGAGTTACCTGGATCGAAAGGTGCAGGAGTACCTTTCGGCCGATGTCCAGCTCGTGTGGGTGCTCTTGCCGGACACGAGGCGGGCGACGGTCTACCGTGCGGATGGCTCGGTGACGCTCGTCCATCCGAATGGATACCTTGACGGCGAGGATGTGCTGCCGGGCTTCAGGTGCGCTCTGGCTGACATCATGCCGCCCGATGAGGACGAAACGGGTGAGTCGTGATTGGCGCTCTCGGGTGGCCCGGTACGCGGCCTCGTGTAGACTCGGGGATACTACTGCAGCGACGGTTCTGCGTGAATCGCACCGCTGGCTATCCCGCGAGATTCGCGAATTGAACAGGGAACTATGACTGCACCTACCGCAACGAAGATTCGTGTCCTCATCGCCAAGCCGGGCCTGGACGGTCATGACCGCGGCGCCAAAGTTGTCGCGCGGGCGCTCCGCGATGGTGGTTGCGAAGTTATCTATACGGGCATCCGCCAGACGCCGGAAATGATCGCTGAGGCGGCGCTGCAGGAAGATGTGGACGTTGTTGGGCTGAGCATCCTATCGGGTGCGCACCTTGAACTGTTCCCGCGCGTGGTGGCTGAGCTGAAGAACCGCGGCGTGGACGATGTGCTCCTGTTCTGCGGCGGGATCATACCGGAAGAGGACACGAAGGCTTTGACCGACCTTGGCTTCAGCGCCATCTTCCGGCCGGGCACGAACACCCAGGACATCGTGAAGTTCGTGCGTGAGCACGTGACAAAATAGTCGTGGACGACGTTGTCGCAAGGTTCCTTGCCGGGGATCGGCGGGCGCTGGCCCGGATAATCACGCGTGTTGAAAGTGAAAGCGCGGAGGGCCGCGACTATCTGCGTGCGATCTTTCCGCATTCGGGCAAGAGTCACATTATCGGGATCACGGGCGGCGCGGGGTCCGGGAAGAGCACGCTGACGGGCGCGCTTGCGGGCGAGTACCGGCGGCGTGGCAAGACCGTAGGCATCGTCGCGGTGGACCCTTCCAGCCCGTTCACGCATGGGGCTATTCTTGGCGACAGGATTCGGATGCAGGAGCACGCGCTCGACCCGGGGGTGTATGTGCGGAGCATGGCGAGCCGCGGCGCACTGGGTGGGCTCGCGCCGACAATCGACGCTGTGGTCTCGGTGATGGACGCGTTCGGGTTCGATTATGTGATTATCGAGACGGTGGGGGCGGGACAGGACGAGGTCGAGATTGCGGGTACGGCGCTAACAACGGTGCTCGTGAACAACCCCGGCACGGGGGATGACATCCAGGCGCTCAAGGCAGGGATCATCGAGATCGCGGATGTGCTGGTCGTCAATAAAGCTGACCACCCGGGCGCCGATATCCTGGTGAGCCAGTTGCGGGCGCTCCTGGCACTTGCGCCCAAGGGTTCGCGAAGGCCCGAAATCGTGAAGACAACGGCTGTAAAGGGCGAGGGGCTGGACGTGCTGGCGGATGCCATTGCGGCAAACCGCACGTTCCTGGAGGAGTCAGGTGGAGCCGCTGTCCAGCGGCAGGCACACGCGCGGCACCAGGTGCTTTCGATAGCCCGATCGATCCTGGTGGAGAAGATTCGGCATGCGACGCCCGAGGATGAGCTGGCGAACCTGGTGGAGCGAGTGGCTGCACGGCAGGTTGACCCCCAGACCGCGGCGGAGGAGCTGGTGACGATGTACCAGCCGAGCTACCGGGTGCGGCGGGGCGAGCGCGTCTCATGAGCGGGCGGACGGCCCGCCGGGCGGCACGACGACGAA
>JAFKFP010000016.1 GCA_017308185.1 bacterium
CTCCGGGCCGCCGCGGGCGCCCGAGCGCCGGCGCGCCTTCACCTTCGTCCACGAGATCGACCTGAAGCCGAAGATCGTCGCGGGGCTGAAGAAGGCATGGGCCGAAGGGAGGGGGCCGACGGTCACGGTCGAAGCCCAGGGCGGGATCGACATCGACGGCGACGGCAAGGCCGACATCAAGTCGAAGCGGATCCCGCGGCGGATCGTCCCGCTGCCGGCGGGCGGTTCGAACGCGGCCCACGCGGGCAAGGGCGTGCAGCCCTTCTGTGCCTCCTTCCCGGTGGTCCAGGTCCAGCCCGGCGGCCAGACCAAGATCCCGCTGCCCGCCTGCGACAAGAAGGTGCGCTGGAGCGTCACCGCCGGAGCCAGTGCCGGGACGGCGCAGCTCGGTGCCGACGAAGTCACCTACACCGCGCCGAAGACCCCCGGCACGCAGACGATCGGGCTCGACCACGGCACCGTCGTGATCAAGGTCGCGGCGCCCTGGGCGGCGCTCACCCCGGCCGGGTCGGCGCCCAAGGTCCCCGGGCCGGTCGTCCGCGCGCTGGGCGACTCGGTCACCGCGGGCTTCGGCTACTACGGCGACGGCAAGGAAATGGGGATCCTCGAGCTGGACGAATGCAAGCCGTTCGGCGCCGTGCTCGACGACGCCTGCTCCTCGAACTCGACGGCGACGAAGAACGGGCTGAAAGAAGTCCCCTACGCACCCGACTACGGGCTCGCCAACAACATCTCCTGGGCGGCCCAGTGGGCGAACGAGTACGGCATCACCAACTACAAGAACTTCGCCGTGAGCGGTTCGGAACCGGTCAACTGGGCGCCCGGCGGCAACCTCTACCCGACGACGAAGAAGATCGAGGAAGAAAACCCGGACTACATCCTGATGACGATCGGGGCCAACCCGATCCTCAGCGAAACCCTCTTCGGCCTCGAACCGATGCGCTGCGCGCTCGAATCCGACATCTTCGGCGGCTACAAGGAATGCGTCGAAAAGGCGTTCGAGAACGTCGACCTCGAACGGGAACTGAAGAAGCTCTACACGAACCTGGTCGAAAGCACGAAGGCGACGATCTACGTCATGGAGTACCACCTCTCGGTGCCCTCGTCGGCCCTTCTCTACAGCTCGGTCCAGATCGCCGAGATGGCGAAGCTGATGAACGAAGCGATCGCCAAGGTCGTCGCCGAAGTGAACTCGCCGCGGCTGCAGGCGATCGAACCTCCCCACTTCAACGTCGGCGTGAACCTCTCCCCGGTCTATCCCTCGACCGACGAATGTCACTACCTCGGTGAACTGGTCGACGGGCCGAGCGTCCAGTCGACCCCGAGCCAGGTCGCGCTGCGGATCACCAACCCGCTGACGTTCTGCGGCGGCCCGGTCTCGGGCGAACCGTGGGTGATCAGCGGCGACACCGGCATCCATCCGAGCGCCACCGGCTACGCCCAGATGGCCTCGAAGCTGCCGCCGCCCGCGCCGCAGGGCTGACCCGCCGGCGCCGCGACCTGGGAAGAGCGGGACCGGCTCGCCAGGGAGGCCCACGGCGAGTAACCGACCCCCTCCTGGTGCTGCTCCTTCCCAAATTGACTCGGTGGTCCTCAGCGGACCCGAGATCTCCCTGGGGCCATAATTGCTCAGAACGATTTGTTTCTAAACCTGGGAAGGACGAGAAGATGAAGATCGCGACGATCGGGAAGGGGACCATCGGCGGCGGCCTGGCGGATCTCTGGGAGCAGGCCGGACACGAGGTGACGCGGCTCGGGCACGAGGGCGGCGACGTCGCGGGCGCCGACGCGGTCCTGATCGCGGTCCCGGGCGGGGTGCTGGAGGAGGCGCTCGGCGCGGTGACCGGGCTCGAGGGCAAGACGGTCATCGACGCGACCAACCTCTACGGCGGCGCGCTGCCGCCCGGCGGCCACGCCTCCAACGCCGAGTACGTGAAGTCGGTGACCGGCGGGCCGACGGCGAAGGCCTGGAACATCAATTTCGGCGCCCTCTACGACCAGGTAGCCGCCGCCTCCACCCCGCCCGGCGACATCTGGTGCGGCGACGGGGAGGCGCGGGAGACGGTCGAGACGCTCCACCGCGACGCCGGCTTCGATCCGATCTGCGCCGGCCCACTGTCCAACGCCGCCGCCCAGGAGGCGATGCTCACCCTCGCCTTCGGCATCGCCAAAGAAGGTGGCATGGGTCAGTTCTTCTACCGCTTCGCCCCGCCCGCGGACTTCTAGAGGTCGATGGTCGAGCCGAGGGTCACGGTGCGGTCGGCGGGGAGGTGGAAGTAGTCGGCGGCGCTGACCGCGTTGCGGGAGAGGGCGACGTAGAGGCGCTTGCGCCAGAGTTTCATCCCGGGCCCGTCGGTGGGCCGCAGGGTCATCTGGGAGAGGATGTAGACGGCGTCCTCCTCGCGGGCGTCGCCCTCGAGCCCGCGGGTGCAGGCCAGGGCGAAGAGGCGGGGCACCTTGATCGCTTCCTGGAAGCCCACTTGGGCGGTCAGGTGGGAGATGCCGTCGTCCTCGTAGCCGAGGTGGTCGACCACCAGGTGCTCCGCGTCGGAGACGTAAGGGGTGCGGGTGGTCTCGATCGAGATGATCACGATCGACTCGTGCAGGGCGTGGGCGTGTTCGAAGCTGGCGCGGAGGGCAAGCGGGGTCGTTTCGCGGCGCGCGTTCAGGTAGACGGCGGTGCCGGGGGTGCGCGGCGGCTGCGGGTCGGCGGCGTGCAGCTCGTCGACGAACGACTGGAGCGAGCCCTCGGCCTCGATCCGCGA
>JAFKFP010000176.1 GCA_017308185.1 bacterium
AACACCTGCCGCCGATCGCGGAGGCGATCCGGACGTACCACTACCCGGGCTCGACGGGTGACGCCGAACTGGCACGGCAGCGCCTCGCGCTTGGCGAGTTGCTGGCTATCCAGGTGGCGGTACTGCAACGGCGAGCGGAATGGCAGCGGAATACCGATGCCCCAGGTCTTTCACTCGCCGGCCGCAGAGATGCAGTGATGGAGTGTCTCCCGTTTGAGCTGACGGCGGCGCAGGAGCGGTGCCTGGCCGAAATTGAGCGCGACATCCTCGGCCCGCACCCGATGCTCCGCCTTCTGCAGGGCGATGTGGGGAGCGGCAAGACTGTCGTCGCGTTCGCGGCGATGCTCGCTGCGGTCCATTCTGGCCACCAGGCGGTATTGATGGCTCCTACGGAGATTCTCGCGGAGCAGCACTACCGCTCGTTGATGCACCTCCTGGGTGCGGGCGCTGGTAGTGCGCTTGATGGCGTGGCGATGTCGCAGGGCCTCGGCCGGCAGGTCCGCACACTGCTCCTCACGGGATCGCTCACGGCCGGGCAGAAGCAGCAGGTACGTGCAGATGTCGTGCACGATGGCGCCGACATCATCATTGGCACCCATGCGTTGCTTGAGGAAGCCGTCGAGATCCCGCGGCTGGGACTGGCAGTGGTGGACGAGCAGCACCGGTTCGGTGTGATGCAGCGGGTGAAACTTCGCCAGAAGGGCACGAACCCGCATTTGCTCGTCATGACGGCGACGCCGATCCCGCGCACGCTCGCACTCACGGTGTACGGGGATCTCGACGTGTCGACTATCGACACGCTTCCGCCGGGCCGGCTACCGATCAAAACACGGTGGTACCAGCCGCATGAACGCGACGACGCGTACCGGTTCCTGCGGTCGCGGCTCGATAAGGGCGAGCAGGCGTTCGTCATCTGCCCGCTTGTCGAGGAGTCGGAGACACTCGATGTACGGTCGGCGGAGGAGGAGTTCGCGCATCTGAGCGAAGGGCCGCTGCGAGAGTACCGCCTTGCCTTGCTGCACGGGCGCATGAACGGACGCCAGAAGGACGAGGTGATGACGCGATTCGCGGCCCACGAGGTCGATGTGCTCGTGTCGACAAGCGTGATCGAGGTGGGAATCGACGTGCCGAATGCGACGGTGATCGTGATCGAAGGCTCGGAGCGGTTCGGGTTGAGCCAGTTGCACCAGTTTCGCGGACGCGTGGGACGCTCGCACTTGCAGAGTTACTGTCTGCTGTTCAGCAGCGAGGACGAGCCCGGGCCGGAGGCGACGGAGCGTCTGCAGGCGATGGCCGAGACCAATGACGGCTTCAAACTCGCCGAGGTAGACCTCGCGATGCGCGGCGAAGGCGAGGCCTGGGGGCGCATTCAGAGCGGTGCGAACACGATGCTGCGGGTGGCACGTCTGACGGACCGTGAGTTGCTGATGCAGGCACGCGAGATGGCGACGAGCGTCCTCGCCCGCGACCCGATGTTGCAGAAGCCGGAGCATCACGCGCTCGCGGCGGCGGTGAAACCGTTCCTCGAACGCGCGACGGAGGCGAACTGATCCCTCCCTCCTGCGTCACGCGGTGTCGCGCGAGATGGCGAACACAACGGCGCGTTCGCTTAGGATCGGCACATGGCGCGAGGACAACGCGGGTACCGGTGCAGCTCGTGCGGCTGGCAGACGATCGCATACGTGGGCCGGTGCGGGCACTGCGGCGAGTGGAACACGCTCGAAGTGTTCGACGAGGCGCCGCGTGCGGCTGGGCCTCGCGCGAGGGCCGAGGTGGCGCCGGGCCGGACCGTGGCGCTCTCTGCGGTCAGGGACGATGAGGGTGAGCGGATCTCGACCGATATCCCGGAGTTCGACCGCGTGCTGGGCGGCGGGTTTGTGCCGGGCGGGTTGGTTTTGGTGGGCGGTGAACCGGGCATCGGGAAGTCGACGCTTATGCTGCAAGCTGCGGCGCGGCTTGCAGCACGAGGCGTGTCGGTTGCCTATGTCTGTGGCGAGGAGTCGCCGCGGCAGGTGCGGTTGCGTGCCGGGCGGCTGGGCATTGGCGGCGAGGGCATCACGCTGGTACCGGAGACCAGCCTGGACGCGGCGCTCGCTGCTATCGAGGGCATGGGGCCGGCGGTGGCAATCATCGATTCGATCCAGTCCGTCTATGTGGAGGGATTGGAGTCGCGCTCGGGCGGGCCAGCGCAACTCTCGGAGGCGGGCGCGCGGCTTGTGGGCTGGGCGAAATCGAACGAGATTGCGACGGTCGTGACGGGCCATGTGACCAAGGCCGGCGAAATTGCGGGTCCACGGTTGCTCGAACACCTGGTGGATGCGGTGCTCTACTTCGAGACGGCCCAGGGCAGCGCGCTCCGCATTTTGCGTTCGGTGAAGAACCGCTTTGGTGCGACCGACGAAGTGGGCGTTTTCGAAATGACCGGCAGCGGCCTTCAGAGCGTCGAGAATGTGAGTGCGGCATTTCTCGAAGAGCACGAGGTCGATGCTTCGGGGTGCGCTGTGACCGCTGTGATTGAAGGTTCGCGGCCGCTCGCCGTGGAAGTGCAGGCGCTCGCGGTGCCGAGCGCGCTCGCAAGCCCGCGAAGAATCGCGGCGGGCATCGAGACTGCGAGGTTGCATCTGCTGCTGGCGGTGCTGGCACGACGGGGAGGGATCAACGCGGCCAACCTTGATGTTGTGGCGACCGTCTCGGGTGGCTTGCGATTGCGCGACGCAGCCGCAGATCTCGCAGTGGCGATGGCGATCGCTTCGGCCGTGCGGGATGAGCCGCTCTCACGCGAGACGGCGTTTCTTGGCGAGATCGCGTTATCGGGCGCGATCAGGCCAGTGCAGCAGGGGGCACGCCGCCTCGCAGAGCTCACGAGGCTCGGCTTTCGGCGGTGTGTCGTACCGCGCGGGACGCATGGCGTCGAGGCGATGCAGATCGTCCCGGTCCGGACGCTCGCTGAAGCGATTGAAGAGGCGCGCTTTCGCGGTACGCGGTGAGGTCTGGTCTCTAATACTGGCGGTAGGCCCGGTGCCGCATCGCGACGCTCTGTAGGATGCCGAGCGCGATAAACAGCGTGAGCAGTGACGAGCCGCCAGCGCTTACGAATGGTAAGGGAATGCCGGTAACGGGGAAGAGGCTCAGGTTCACGGCGATGTTGATGAACGCCTGGAACAGGATCAGCATGACAATCCCGGAGGCCACCAACTGGCCTGATGTATCGCCCGCGATCTTCGCTGTCCGTATGCCGCGCATAAGCAGGAGGATGAAGAGCGCGAACAGCACCATCGCGCCGACGAACCCGGTCTCTTCGCCGAGCACACTGAAGATGAAGTCTTTGGTGGCGACGGGCAGGTAGCCGAACTTTGTCTGGTCGCCGTTCATGAGGCCTTTGCCGAACCATTCGCCGGAGCCAACCGCGATTTCAGACTGGATGTTGTTGTAACCGGCGCCGCGGCCGTTCTGGTCGTTATAGGGGTCGATGAGCACGGAGATGCGTTCGACCTGGTAATCGGAAATCAGGAAGGTCCAGGCAAATGGAAGTATGGCAATGAACAGGCCGGCGAAGACAAGCAGGTGGGTGCGCCGGGCGCCAGCGACAATCACGACTCCGAGCCAGATGGCCATGAACACGACGCTCGTCCCGAGGTCAGGCTCAATGAAGACAAGCCCGGCCGGGACCGCGGCGATGAGGAACGAGGTGATGAGTGTGCGTAGGTCGCGGGCATCACCGCCGTGATCGCCGAAGTATTTCGCGAGGGCAAGGATGGTCGCGAGCTTGGCGAATTCAGACGGCTGCACCTGGATGGGGCCGAGGTCGAACCAGCGAGTCGACCCGAAGGCAGTGTGGCCAACGCCAAGGATGAAGACGAGGGAGAGGATGCCGATGATGTAGAGGACCCACGCGTAGTGCGTCAGGAAGTGATAGTCGAACTTCGATACGGCGAGCATGAGACACACGCCAATGGCCGCGAATACTGCCTGGCGCGCGGCGGGGTTGGCCAGGCTGGCGATAGGCCCGGTGTAGGTGCTCGAAGCGCCGCTGTAGATGAGCACAAGCCCGAAGGCGACGAGGGCGAGCGCGGCGAATGTGAGCACGTAATCGAAGCGGTCCCATCCCTGGAACACGCCTGTTCGATGGCCGCCGAAGCTCCAGGTGGTCGAACTCATTGATTCACCTTGACGTGCTGGAAGAAGTACTCGGCGATCTTGCTGGCGGCGGGCGCGGCGCGCGCGCCACCCCAACCGAGGTCGAAGTAGACAGTGATGACGACCTGTGGATTTTCGAACGGTGCGAAGCCGGTGAACCATGCGTGCTGGACGAGCGCGCCACCCTGGAGTTCGTCATTGAACTCTGCGGTGCCGGTCTTGCCCGACATGTCCACGCCCGGGGCGGCTGCGCTTTCGCAGGCGCCGCCATTCACGCAGAGGTGCATCCCTTCCTTGACAACCTGCAGGTTAGCGGCGCTGACCGGTACCTGGGTGGTATCGCCGGTGACCGTGCGGACGACCTTGCCGCCCGGCGCGATGACCTGGTTCACGATGTGAGGTGTGACGAGTTTGCCGCCGTTGGCGACGGCGGCGGTGACGCGCGCCATCTGTAGAGGCGTCGCGGCCACGTCGCCCTGGCCGATGCCCATGAAGCAGGTATCGAAGTAGACCCACGGCTCGCCGTCATGTGTCTTGAGCTTCTGGGCAGGACTCGGGACGTTGCCGGACGCTTCATTGTCGAGATCGATGCCTGTCGGAGAGCCGAGGCCAAATGCACGCGCATACTGGCCGAGGATCAACGCCGCTTTATCGGAGTCGGTCGCGAGGCCCTTCATCCCAGCAATGCCATCAGTCGCTGGCAGTCCGCAGGCGACGCCATAGAAGTAGATGTCCGATGACTGTGCAATCGCCTGGTAGAGGTCGATAGTGCCGTGGACCTCCCAGTCGATGAGGGTGTAGGTCTTGCCGTCATCGCCTTTGATATCGAGCCTGGTGCTGGGGATGTAGCGGGATGTCTGCGGCGTGACGGTACCGTTCTGGAGGCCGGCCGCGGCCGTAATCATCTTGAAAGTCGAACCGGGCGCGGCGGCAGCGATAGCGTGGTCGGTGAGCGGTGCGTGCACCCGGTCGTTCAGCATGGCGGTGATCTGAGCGGAGTTCTTGACCGGGTCGTTGAAGATGTTGTCATCGTAGCCCGGGATCGAAACAATCGAATAAATCTCGCCATCGTTGGGGTTCATGACTACGGCCGCGGCTGTGCGCGCGGTCTCGCTGCTGAAGGCGTTGTCGCTGCCGTAGCTCATGTAGTCCTGCAGCACCTGGGCGACGTAGTCCTGCAGGCCTTTGTCTATGGCGAGTTTCAGGTTATCACCGGGGGTTGGCGCGACATTGGCGACCTGCTGGATCAAAGTCCCGTAGGCGTCCTGCTCATCGAGGGTGTAGCCGGGCTGACCACGCAGTTCCTGTTGATAGACGGATTCGAGGCCGGCAACACCAACCGGTTCGAAGAGGCTGTAGCCGAGCTTGGCGTATGTTGGGGCGGTCTCTGCTGACTGCGCACCGATGTAACCCAGCACGTTCGAGAAATCATCGCCGCCAATGTACTTGCGGGCCGGCGTCACAACGAGCGACACGCCGGGCATGTTGATGGCGGCCTCGTCGAGCATCTGCGCCTGGTCCTGCGAGAGGTGCTTCGCCACGGTTATGGCCTCGCCGCCTTTGTTGGCGTCCTCCTGCTGCTTAACCTGCTGCTGGATGGCGAGGGCGGGTGTCCCGGTGATCTGCTCGAGCTTCTGGAAGATTGCGTAGCGCGGGTCATCGGAACCCGGCGTCGTGCTCTCGGGAGGAAGCAGGTCCGGCACGACCTGGGCGGAGTAGCTCGGTACATTCTCTACGAGTTGGACTCCGTTGCGGTCGTAGATGAGGCCGCGCTGTGGAATGAGCTCGGAGCGGACGAGGTGGTTGTCGCGGGAACGCTCGGCGTAGCTGGGGCCTTTGACCAGCTGCATGTAGGCGAGCCGTGCGGTGAGGATCGCGAAGAGTCCGACGACGGCGATGCTCAGCACGTTCAAATTGCCACGCGGGCGGTTGCGGGTCCGGCCGGCAAGGCCGCGAAGGTTATTCATGCGCGAGGAAGCCGCCTCGGGGAAGAGTCAGGCTGCGCCCGTTCAATCCTATGAGACTCAACACCAGGTACACCACCGCGAGTAAAGCGAAATCGAGGAAAATGCCCGGTACGATTACCTTCGTGAAGAGCGAGATAGTGAAGCCGGCCTGTGCGAGCACAGTGCTTGCCAGCAAAAGCCGGATCCAGACTCCCGTGGCGATGCCGGAGGTGAGCGTCCGGACAAGGTGGCTCAGCGGGATGTCAGACTCCTCGAGGAGCAGACCGATGGGTAACGCGGGCAGGTAGGCGAGCAAGAGAAGCCCGGGTGCGCGATTCGAGGCAAAGCCCAGCGCGATGGCGACGATCGGCGTCGCGACCATGGCTTTGAACGGGCCGCCGAACGCAGCGAGCAGCACGAGGAACACGAGCGGGAACGCAGGCACCGCTGCCCAGAGGGGGAACCGCGGGGCGACAGTGACCTGGGCGAACACGGCGAGTGCGCCGAGGATGACGATGACGATCGTCTTAATCGTCACGACCCTTCGATGTTGATGCGCTGGGGGACGAAGGTCGTATTCACCAGCACGGTGCGCACTGTTGAGAGCCTAACCGTGGGTTCGACGCTGATAGTCCGGAACAGGTCTTGGGGAGTGCCCGACACGGCACTGACTTTGCCGATGGGCACATCGGGGGGGTAGTTGCCGCCCAGCCCCGATGTCACCACGGTGTCGCCAACATTCACTTCCTGCTGCGATAACCCGAGCGAGAGGCCGCGCGTGAGCGTACCCTCAAGCACGCCTGAGGCCTGGGTTTCAAGGGTGCGGGCATTGACGCGGCTCTTCGTGTCGGTGACGAGCCGTACGAAGGCGTTCGCGCTGGTGACTTTGGTCACAGTGCCCATAAGGGTGCCGCCGGACGTGAGGACAGTCATGCCTGCCTGGATCCCGCTGCTGGAACCTTTGTCGATACTGATGACGTCCACACCGGGCGAGGTATCGTGTGCCACGACGTTGGCGGCGACTTTCTTGCCTGAGCCGGCCGTCTGCTGGATGCCGAGGGCCTTTTGCAATTCGGCGATCTGCTGCGACTCCTCCTGGAGGGAGGTGACTTTGTTTTGCAGCTGTTCGTTCTCGATGCGGAGCCGGGCGTTCTCGTTGCGAAGGTCGTTGACGTTGCCGATGTCGGCGAGGAATGACGCTACGGGATCGAAGACGGCGGAGAGTGCGTTTTCGAAGGGTGAAGCGACGCGGAGAAACACGCCCTGGAATGGGGTGAGAATGCCCACGGCTCCAAACACGGCGAGGAGAAGCGCAAGGCCGACCATCGCGCCAATCCACCACGTGTATCTCGAGAAGATGACCATGAGATCCCCGGGGGCTTTCGCCCGATGCTAGCGTCCGGGCCGACGCGATGCCAACTGGGACTGGACTTTGTTGAGGAGCATCGCCTCTTCGAGTACCTCGCCGGCGCCGCGGACGACGCAAAGGAGGGGGTCCTCGGCGACGTACACGGGAAAGCGCGTTTCCTGACTCAGGCGCCTGTCGAGGCCCCGCAGGACTGCGCCGCCGCCGGCAAGTGCGATGCCGTGCGCCATGAGGTCGCTCACGAGCTCTGGCGGAGTGACTTCGATCGACGAGCGGACGGCCTCGACGATAGCGCTGATCGAACCGGCGAGGGCATCGCGGATCTCCACCGTGCTCACTTCGACCGCCTTGGGGAGGCCAGTTGCGAGGTCGCGGCCGCGGAGGTCGACTGTCTCTTCGGGGTCGAGCGGGGCGGCCGAGCCGGCGGCTTTCTTGATGTCTTCTGCCGTGCGTTCGCCGATTAGGAGGTTATGCACCTGGCGCGCGTAGGCGATGATGTCCTGGTCCATCTCGTCGCCGGCAACGCGAATCGAGGTGCTCACGACCATGCCGCCGAGGGAGATCACAGCCACCTCGGTGGTGCCGCCGCCGATATCGACGATCATGCAGCCAGCGGCCTCCATGACAGGCAGACCCGCGCCGATTGCGGCCGCCATCGGTTCTTCAATGAGGTAACAGCTGCGGGCGCCGGCATTGAGCGCAGCATCGTGCACGGCGCGTTTTTCGACTTCGGTCACACCGCTGGGGATGCCCACAACGACGCGCGGTTGCGCGAGGAACCCGCGGTCATGCACTGCGCGGATGAAGTAGCTGAGCATCTTCTCGGTGACTTCGAAGTCGGAGATAACACCGTCACGCAGGGGTCGGACAGCGACTATGTTCGCAGGGGTCCGGCCGACCATGCGTTTCGCTTCGGCGCCAATGGCGAGGATCTTCTTGGTGACGCGGTCGATGGCAACGACGGATGGTTCGTCAATGACGATGCCGCGCCCTCGCACGGCAACAAGCGTGTTCGCCGTCCCGAGGTCGATGGCGATGTCGTGCGAAAGGAACCCGAATAGCCCGGAGAGAGGGTTAGAGAATGGCAAATGTCGTCCCTGCACTGGAGATGGACATGCGGTTTCAACATGCCGCGAGACGTAAGAATTATTATACGGTGCGCGATGGAGTGGGCGAATGCGGGGCTGGGTCCGCGTTTCGAGAATGGATCGAGGCTCTCCCGAAGCGCGATGTCAGTCGATCTCTGCCGGGCCTTTCTCCAGCAAGCGCAGAAACGCCGATTCGTCGATGGTACGTATACCGAGTTGCTGGGCTTTGGTGGCCTTCGTCCCTGCGTTTTCCCCGATGACGAGGGCGGTCGTCGATTTGCTCACGGAGCTGCCGACTTTGCCGCCGAGGCTTCGGATGCGCTCCTCGGCTTCGGTGCGGGACATGGAACTCAGCGTGCCCGTGACGACAAGCGTGAGCCCGGCGAGGAGGCCCTCTGCAGGGGCGGTGGGGCGCGGCGTTTCGTGGGGGTCGACGCCAGCAGCGATGAGCCGCTCGACGATGGAGCGATTCTCGGGGCGGTGCGCCCATGCCACGATGCTTTCGCCTACGACCGGACCGATGCCCTCCACCTCTTGGAGCGACTCGGCCGGGGCCGCGAGGATGGCGGCGAGGCTCCCGAAATGCGCCGCGAGCAGGTGTGCCGTTTCGAAGCCGACGTGGCGGATGCCGAGGCCGAAGAGGACGTTGGTGAGCGGACGCTGCTTGCTCTTTTCAATGCCCGCGAGTAGGTTTTCGCCGGTTTTGCTCAGCACGCCCTTCTTGGTAGTGAACTCGTCGGCGCCCTGGAGTTTGGCGGCGGTGAGGTCGTACACATCGGCGATGTTCCCGACCAGGCCGCGCTGGAACAGCGTGTAGGCTGTCTTTTCGCCGAGGCCTTCGATATCCATGGCGCCGCGGGAGCCGAAGTGTTCGAGCAGGCGGATCTGCTGGGCCGGGCAGGCTGCGTTCGGGCAGTAGACGGCGGCAGCATCGGGATCGCGTACGACGGGCGTGTGGCAGGAGGGACATTCGGCGGGCATTTCGAAGATGCGTTCGGTGCCGTCGCGGAGGCTCACCACCGGCGCAACGACCTGGGGTATGACCTCGCCGGCACGCTGGACGACGACGGTATCGCCTTCGCGGATGTCCTTGCGATGGATGTCGCCCTCGTTGTGAAGGGTGGCCATGCTTACGGTCGCGCCACCGACAACGACGGGTTCGAGCACGGCAAACGGATTAAGCGAACCGGTGCGGCCGACGTTGACTGCGATCTGGCGGAGCTTCGTGGTGCGCTGTTGAGGCGGGAACTTGAAGGCGATTGCCCAGCGGGGTTCGCGCCCAACGACGCCCATGTCCGCCCAGGCCGCAGCATCATCCATCTTGAGGACGGCGCCGTCGATGTCGTAATCGAGGCGTTCGCGCTGGTTGCCCCACCAGTTGATGCGTTCGGCCGCGCTATCGAGGGTATCGTGCTGGCGGATTTCGGGGTTGACCGTGAAGCCCATGTCACTGAGCCACGCGAGTATCTCCCATTGCGTGTCTGGGTGGGTGCCTTCGCACCAGCCGAGCTGGTACATAAACATGGCGAGGGGGCGCCCTGCGGTAACCGATGGGTCCTTCTGGCGGACTGAGCCAGCCGCCGCGTTACGGGGGTTGGCATACAGCGAAAGTGGCTTACGCCCGGCAGCTTCGCGCGCTTCGTTTTCCTCACCGATCGCTGCATTCATGGCTTCGAAGCCGCTCTTGGTCATGTAGACCTCGCCGCGAACTTCGAAACGCGCGGGGTAGCGGCCCTTGAGCAGGTGTGGGATGGACGAGATGGTGCGGAGGTTCGCGGTCACGTTCTCGCCGTGGCGTCCGTCGCCACGCGTGGCGCCCTGGACGAACTTGCCCTGTTCATAGACCAGCGCCATGGCGAGCCCATCTATCTTTGGTTCGCTGACGAGCGGGAAGTGTTCGCTGTCATAGCGTTCGGCCGCGCGGCGGTACCACGCTCGAAGGTCGTCCTCATTGAACACATTGCCGAGACTGAGCATCGGCTCGCGATGGTCGACCACGTCGAAGGTGGCGAGCGGCGCAGCGCCAACTTTCTGGGTGGGGGAGTCGGGGGTGATCAGCTCCGGGTAGTCGCGCTCGATGGCGCGCAACTCGCGCATCAGCTCGTCGTACTCGGCGTCGGCGATCTCGGGAGAATCCTCTTCGTAGTACTTGCGATTGTGGTAATTGATGGCGGACCGCAGCTCTTCGCTGCGCAGGCGCGCCTCGTACTGGTTCGCTGGCATAACAAGAACCAGTATCGGGCCAAGGCGTACCGCCGTGCTACACTCGAATTTCATGAACGGCCCAATTGTTGTCCTTGATTACGACGCCGGGAATCTGCGCAGTGTGGCGCGAGCGGTGGCGCATGTGGACATCGCGCCGGTGGTATCTGCTGACCCGTCAGACATCGACCGCGCGGCGGGATTGATCCTCCCCGGCGTGGGGGCGGCAGCCGATACGATGGCAAACCTTCGCAGCCGCAGGCTGGTGGCGCCGATAAAGGACTACATCGCAGCCGGGCGGCCGTTTCTCGGCGTCTGCATGGGTTTGCAGGCGTTGTTTGAATGGTCCGAAGAGGGCGGGCACCAGGAATGCCTGGGGATCTTCCCGGGGTACATCCGCCGCTTCGAGCCAGGCGAAGGCCGGAAGGTGCCGCACATGGGCTGGAATACAGTCGAGTGGGTACGCGAGCACCCGGTGATCGAGGGTATCCCGAGCGGGAGCGCGTTCTATTTCGTGCACAGTTACTACCCGGTGGCCGATGACCCTGCGCTGGTGCTCGGCGAGACCAGCTACGGTGTGACATTCCCGAGTGTTGTCGCGAGAGACAATGTGGTCGCGACGCAGTGCCACCCTGAGAAGAGCAGCACCCATGGGTTGCGGCTCTACGCGAACTTCATCCGCTGGGCGCGTGCAGGCGCACCACTGCCCCAGGCCGCTGGAGTACCACGCTGAGCTTCGAAGTCATCCCTGCTATCGACCTCCGGGGAGGGCGCTGCGTGCGGCTATTGCAGGGCGACTACGCGCAGGAAACGCAGTATTCGGACGACCCGGTGGCAGTGGCGTTGCGCTGGCAGGAGCTCGGCGCGCCTAGGCTCCATGTCGTCGACCTCGATGGGGCGCGCGGAGGGGCGCCCGCTAACCAGGATGTGATGGCGGCCATCTGCGCGGCCACACAGTTCCCGGTCGAAGTCTCAGGCGGTTTGCGCGACATGGCGGCGATTGAGGCCGCCTTCGAGTATGGGGCGGCACGCGTACAGCTCGGGAGCGTTGCTGTGCAGCGGCCAGAGCTTGTGCGAGAAGCTGTCAGGCGATTCCCGGGCGATATCGTGGTCTCGATCGATGCGCGTGACGGCGAAGTGCGCACCGATGGATGGACCGAAGGCTCGGGAGTGCGCGCTGTGGACCTTGCGCAGCAGATGGTGGAGATCGGCGTGCCGCGCCTCATGTTCACGGACATTGGCCGCGACGGGCTGCTCACGGAGCCGAACTTCGAGGCGCTGGAGGTGATGGTGGGGGCGCTGCCGGTCCCTGTGGTTGCATCGGGTGGAGTGACGACCATCGAACACCTGCGGCGGCTGGCTGAAATTGGCTGCGAGGGCGCGATTGTGGGCAAGGCGCTGTACGAGGGGCTGATTGATTTGCCCGCGGCGCTCGCGGCTCTTGCTGAATAGGAGCGAAGTGTCCGAACCCGCGCGACCGTGAGGGCTCGGTAAAGTTAACGAGCCTCCGAGATTGACAGTTTTTTGCCCTGGTCTAGGTTGCACGCGAATCGGGATCCGGTTCTAGATGGCGAAAGAGGCGGCACCGTATATGGTTCACTCCACGACCCCACCCCGGCGTTGGACGAAAGTAGTTTTTCGTCGCAGCGCTGATGTCTCTCACTGCGGCTAGCTTCTTCGCGAGCGACGCCCAGCGAGTTCGGGCCGACTATGGTGGCTACCCCTATTGCGAAGAATCACCGGTGGATATCGGCCAACAGGGAGGCGTGGTTTACAGCAACTACATCTGGGCGCAGGCGTACCCGACGTGTAGTGGCCACACGGACGTGGCCTACGACTTCCACGCCACCACATCGCCAAATGTTATGACCTACATTTATATCGATTACGCTCGCGCTTGGGTATGCGGGCAGATGACTTACGACAATACTCAGACTATCTTCAACAATGTGCAGAGCACTTCATTCGACACTGTCTTTTTCCAGAATCAGGGGTGTGGCTATCAAGCAGATCAGCATGTGGAATTTTACAAGACGGGAGTGATAGACAGTTGGAGCTATACAAATTTGTGAGATTCAATACACCACCGCGCAAGCAGCTATTCATCGCTTCGGTAGCTGTGGCATCGGGAGTTGTGGCACTCGCCGTGCTTTTTGGGATCGGTGCCGGGCCGTGGTCGAGCCACGCCGGTGCTGATCAGCCGGTTCCAGACGGTGCCGCTGTGGGTGCAAGGCTTCAAACCTCAGGGCCTGACACCTTGGGAGCGATGAACTTCTCGCGAGCAACGGCGCTCACCCGATTGACTACGATCGCGAATGCCGAGCTTGCGGCGACCCTGAATCGACCGCATGGCAGCGATGGTGTGAATGTGCCGGCGGTGACCATTGGCGGTCATCCAATCACTGTGAGTGACCTGCAACTGACCCAAATTGAGTTCTTGCCAGCGGCTACGAAGGTGGTTTCGGCGGAAAATACAGACCTCACCCTGCAGAAGCCCACCGATGTGTGGGTGGCCGCCTGGAAGAGAACCGGCGTGCCCGCGCCCGACTGGGGCGGCATTCCCACCACCGTCCGGGCCGTAGCCGTGATCGAGGATGGCACCGGCAAGGTGCTTTCTATCGATGTGGGCCGCGGCAAGCAAGATTAGACCTCGCCGGCACTGAGAGATCCAGTCTGAATCGACAGTCGCCAGTCAACGACGGACAATCGATGTCGTGCTCTCGCGCCGAATCATCCCCTGCTTCGATGTCGACCGCGGGCGCGTGGTCAAAGGCGTCTCGTTCGTCGAATTGCGCGATGCCGGCGACCCGGTCGAGCTGGCGAAGGCGTACGACGACGCGGGCGCGGATGAACTGGTCTTTCTCGATATCACGGCCTCGTCGGATGACCGAGCGACGGTGTACGACATGGTCGCGGCGACAGCCGACCAGGTGTTCATCCCGTTCACGATTGGTGGCGGCATCCGCAGCGTGAGCGACATGAAGATCATGCTCGAACTGGGCGCCGAGAAGGTGAGCATCAACACCTCGGCCATCCAGACGCCGGACCTCATCAACGAGGGCGCTTATCGCTTCGGCAGCCAGTGCATCGTGGTTGCGATTGACGCGCGCCGCGACCCGTCGCAGCCGGGACGCTGGGAGGTCTACACACACGGCGGCCGCAACCCCACCGGGCTCGATGCAGTCGAATGGGCGAAGGAGGCGGTAGCGCGCGGTGCGGGTGAGTTGCTGGTGACCAGCATGGACACTGACGGCCACCAGCGCGGTTACGACACCCCGTTGCTGCGAGCGATCAGCGACGCCGTGACGGTGCCGGTGATCGCCTCGGGTGGGGCGGGCGGGCCCGAGCACATGCTGGCGGCGCTGACCGAAGGCCGGGCTGATGCGGTGCTGGCAGCCAGCATTTTCCACTTCGGGACGTACTCGATCCGCGAAGTGAAGGACTACCTCGCGAAGCACGGGGTGCCGGTGCGTATCGAAGAGAGCGTCTAGCCGCGCGGTGCCGCGGACTGTGGCGCGGTCAGGTGCGCAACCACCTTGCCCATCTCCTCGGCGGGGCTGAACTCCACGAAGCGTGTGTCCTCCTCGAAACGGACGGTGTGGCCGGAGGGCCAGTAGTAGACCTCGCCGGCGCTCGTAGTTTCTTCCCGCCCGTCGGCGTACCGCGTTTGTACGGCGCCCTCCAGGACGTAGCCCCAGTGGGGGACAGGGCACAAGTCTCCGGGCAGGCCCTTGAGCGGCTCGGTCATGTCGGCGCCGGCGGGGAACTGCATGTACTGCAGTGTCATGCCGCCTTCGGCGCCAGCCTGGGCGCGGATGGCACCCCTCTCGAGGGCGATGGGCAGGTCTTCCTTGCGCTGGTGCATTGTGTGTCTCCTCTTGTCGATGCTCGCGGCACGGATTCGTGCCGCGGCCGCCCCATAATAACAGCGGCAAACTACTACAAGCAACGTAAACATACGTTGTGAGCATTTATGCTCTGGGTGCTCATGTCGCACCGGGGGAAGGTTCGCTCTACACTCGGTAAACGGCGTCCCGCCAATACGACGGCCAACTGGAGTCAGGCACCATGTCAGAAGCGATCACCGTGACATTCGACGCGAGCGGACTCGTGCCTGCGATCGTGCAGGATGTGGATACTGGTGAGGTGCTCGTGCTGGCATGGATGAACCGCGAAGCGATCGCGCACACATACGCGTCGGGGCATGTGACGTTCTGGAGCCGCAGCCGTAATGAACTCTGGGAGAAGGGCGCGACGAGCGGGAACTACCTCGAGTTGGTGAGCATCGCGAAGAACTGCGAGGCGAATTCGCTGCTGGTGCGTGCACGGCCCCTGGGGCCGACCTGCCACACGGGACATAAGTCGTGCTACTACCGCGATTTCGAACCGGGCCGGGACCTCGCCTCATGACGACGGACGGTGGACCTGAAGACGCGTCGCGACGGCCGGGAAGTGTTGCACAGACACGGCTGCGTGGGGGCGTGAGTTACGTGGCCGTGGTGCGGCCTGGCGCCGACAAAGCGACCCTCACAGTCTGTTCAGACGCGGGCGCACAGGCTGTACGCCGAGCGGCAGGAAGGAGCTTCGAGTGACGGAATGGCAACCGGCCACGCACATTAGCGAGCCGCCCAACAAGCCCGACTACACGTCGTTGGAGTTTCCAGAGCCACCGGAGGACCGCCCATATGTCGTCGTGAACATGGTCATGTCTGCTGATGGCAAGGCCGTGATCGAGGGCAACGAGCAGGGGCTGGGTTCGAAGACGGACCAGCGGCTGATGCGCGAGCTCCGGGTGAATGCGGATGTGGTGTTGAACGGTGCCAGCACGTTGCGGGTGAGCGGCACATCGTCACGACTGGGGGACGAGACGCTCGAACAACTGCGGATAGACCGCGGAAAGCCGCGCTTTCCGCTCGCGGCGGTGTGGTCGCGAAGTGGTGATTTGCCGCTCGACAAGATCTTCTTCACGGCGCGTGACTTCGATGCAGCCGTGTATTTGAGCGCCGGAGCTTCGGATGCGACCCGCGAGCGTATCGAGGCGACGGGGCGGCCGGTGTACACGCTCGCACCAGGCGCGGACCTGTTGGGGATGCTCGGGCACATGCGGCAGGCGTTGGGGGCACGCGTGCTCCTGTGTGAGGGCGGGCCGACGACAACAGCCCAGTTCTTCGCGGCGCACGTGGTGGACGAATATTTCACGACCATTGGCCCCGAGATTGTGGCAGGGCGCGACACGCTCACCCCTGTCGAAGGGCCAGTCACCTTCAATCGCGACGGTGTGCGGCACCTTGAGTTGGTGTCGCTGACACATAACCAGGAGACGAGCGAGCTCTACCTTCGGTATCGCGTGCGGCGCCACGATCAGTCACCGTAACAGCGACGCGGAGGCCACGAGTGATGCGGCTGCGAGGCCCGCGAGGGTCGGCAGCCATGCGTTCTGGAGGTAATGCAGGGCCGAGATCCTCAAGCCTGCACGGCTGCTCAACGAAAGCCAGAACACCGTACTGAGTGAGCCCACGACGGTAAGGTTGCCGCCGATGGTGCAGCCAATCAGGGCTCCCGCCACGAGGGGCTGCTGGTTTCCTGGCACAGCCGCGATGACCGCTGTCAGCAGGACAGCGGCGGGCCAGTTGTTCATCACGTTCGAGAGGATCGTGCCCGCCACGGCCGAACCCAGGATTGCCAGGACGAGCGGCTGCCCCGCGAGCGCATCCATGACATCGGACAGCCGCGCGAGTACACCCGCGGCGGACACGCATTCCACGAGCAGGACGAGCGCGGCGACGAACACCAGCAGCCCGGGCGAGAAGGTCCTGCGGTAGGCGGTGGTATCGGCGCCCAACGATCGAAGGAGGGCAGCGAGCACCAGGCCGCCCGAGAGCGTCACGATCCCGAGTTTGAGACCGGCTATTCCTACCACGACATAGGCAATGGCAAGGACGCCGAAGACCAGCATGGCGGCAGCTTCGGAGCGGTCGAACGGGCGGCGGCTGGCGCTGCTCGCCGCTGCTTCGGGCAGGCGCCTGGCCTGCCACACGAGCAGGATCCCGAGCACGACAACCGCCGTTGCGGCGGCCGGGAAGATGTCGCGCATCCATCCTCCCCACGTGAGTCCAAACCGTTCGTAGAAGAGGAGGCCGACCGGGTTACTCATCGGGAGCAGCAGGCTCGCGCAGTCGGCGGTGAATGTGACTTTGAACGCCGACGCGAGCGTGAGTGCTTCACCCGAAGCCTCGGCTGCGAAGACAGCCGGCGTCAGGATTAGGGCAGTCGCGTCGTTGGAAAGGACGGCGGTCGTGACTGTCCCTGTCGCAAGAAGAGCGCTGACGCGTGAGCTGCCGTCCGGGCGGCGTGTCAGCAACGCGCCCACGCGGGCGTAGAGGCCAGCCGCATCGGCGCCGGCTTGCAGGAGCATGAGCCCGAAAAAGAACGCCTCGATGTTCCAGGTGCCTCGCACCTCGCGAAGGGCGTCATCGAAGGAGAGGGGGCTCACGAGCCATGCGAGGCAGGCGCCGGCAAGGGCGACATGCCAATCCCTGGCGCCGAACGGCCGGAAGTAGAGCGCTGCTATTGTGGCAACGAAGATGATCCCGGCCAGCACCATCACGTTGAACGGCTCCAGCACCACCCGGCGTGGGAAATAGTCCTTCACCGTCAGGATCAGCACGAGCCCGATCCCCCAGCCTGAAGCGCCGAGGATCAGCGCCTGCTGCACGATCAGCCCGATGATGGTGCGGTCGGGCGCGCCGATCAGCTTCAGTGTAGCGATCTGCTTCAGCTTCGCCATCTTCATCGTGTAGATGATGAGCGCGATCACCACCGCTGAAACACTGAGCAGGATGCCGAGAAACAGGCCGATTTGCCGCCGCGCCAGATCGACCACCGAGGAGACCAGAATG
>JAFKFP010000177.1 GCA_017308185.1 bacterium
GTCACTCGTGGTGCGGAGGAATGCCTGTTGAGGGAAGCAGCTGCATGTGACCCGAATCGAACACTCCTTCGCACATGGACCAATACCGCCATGCCTGGGGAATATCGTGACTCTTGCACTTCCACCTGCCGCCGCTCGCCGGCTGCCGCGGCCGCAGGCATTCAGACTTACAGCCATTTGGCGATGGCATCCGCTCGCCGTCGCTGCGTTTGTGTTCGCTGTCGATTTCGGCACACTGCTCGCGCTCCGCGTATTCGAACGGGGTGCCTTCTACCTCCCGTGGGGAAACAAGACGTTTCTGCTCGGCGATAGCATCTTCCTGCCGCTGTATGCAGGCGTCGCAGCGATCGTTGTGCGACGCGGCGTGCCGCCGGGGAACCTTTACGCGCGGCGCTCGTGGCACCTGGCGGTATTGGCAGTGGGCATCGGGCTCGCGCTCCTCATGGATCTCATGACCGTGGCGCAGGGGCACATCTCCATCTTCGCGCAGTTCCAGCTGAGTAAGACGTATCACACGGCGGTCTTCGGTGTGCTGTTTTACCTGCTTGTGAGTGTCCTCCCCCTGCAACGGCCGTACCGGTCATGGCTGGGTGCGGCGGCCTGCCTCGCACTCGCGTGCTACCTCGCCATCGCACTGGTCGAGATCGAACCAATGGCGCATCAATCGTTCACGACGGCTGCCAGCGTCATGCGCGTTCTCTAGCCGCAGGTCTCTCACGTGGGAGATACTTGGCATCCGTTGGAAGTATCTGTAGGATGACGGAAACTGCATATGGAGACACCATGATGCTCATCGAAAGAATGACCTTTGTTGCCCGGTACGGTAAGGGGGACGCCCTGCTTGATTCCTTGCGCGAGTTCAACCGGCTCTTCGGAGCGCGCCTTGGCTCGCCCGGCCGGGTCGCAACCGACCGCACAGGCCGAATGTTCCGCATCGTCTGGGATATTGACCATGCCGACCTTGCGGCATGGGCCGCATCGACGGCGACTGAACGGGAGATCTTCGGGACGCCCGAGTTCGCCGAGTGGTTCGCGAAGATGGAGCCGCTCGTGGAATCCGGTGACCGTGAACTGTTCGAGGCAGTGGATCTCTAGCCTGACCGGCGGCCCGGCCTCTCAGCGATGCGGCGCCACACCTCGCCACTCGCGGCATAACGTTCCATGAGCACCGGGTACACGGCTGGAATGTTGAACAGCTGTTCCATGCAAAGCTGGGCGAGATAACGGTCTAGCACGGCCGGGTGCTCATCAGGATTGATAAGATCCAGCGCCATGCCCTCCTCGAATGTGCCCGCCGCTGCGGGCATCCCGGGCGCCTGGTGCGCAACGAGTTCCTTTTCGACGAGCCGTTCGATCGTCGCCCTGAGAGTCCCGGCGAACTCGCGCGTGACGTGCACGCCATCGCTGGAAAGGTGTTCCCGCCCGTCGCCGCCTTCGGCAAGCGACCGTACCACGGCCGTGACGTGGTCCACGCGAAACGTATCGCTGCCGGCCACGCGAGCCGGCGGCAGCCCCAGGCAGAGCACTCCGAGCAACGCAATTTCCAGTTCGTCGAGGTCTTCAGGGTTGTATGCTACGTTTCAAGCTTAACGCGCTCACGCACTCGAAACCTGCCCGACCTCAGCAGCACGTGCTGTCGTCGCACACCAGGCTGCAAAACTCCACGATCCACTTCATGACGCCGGGTTCCAGGCAGTAACACAGGTCACCGTCGATAGCGCCGCGAATGACACCCGCATCCTTGAGGACCTTGAGGTGTTGCGAGACCGTCGATTGTGCGAGCGGCAGGACCCCAACGAGGTCCGTTGTCTGGCAGCTCTTGCGGCGCGCCAGCTCCATAACGATCCGGATGCGCGCGGGGTTGCCGAGCGCCCGGAACACTGCCGCCGCCCGCTCCTCGCCCACACTCAACCCATCGATGCTCTTCACAGTCTAAGGATACCCGCCCGGTATGGCCGCCGACGAATCGCTGTCGATTTCACGCCCAGTTCAAATGCATATGGCCGCCTACGACTGCCGGAGCTCGACCCGGAACACGGGGAATTGCGACGCGATGGCTTCGAACTCGCGCAGTGGAGCACGCCTATCGACCGGGATATGCGGCCGTGCGCCGGGAGCAACTTCGGTGTAGCGCTTGAGGATCGGCGCGCGCTCCGCGGGGGGCACGAGGTCGAGGCGTACAGGCTCCTCGTGCCGGTGACGCAGCACTGCAACGCCGCCCGCCGCCTCGACGTTCTTCACCCAGTTTGTCTGTTCGCCGAGCATAGCCACGACGTAGCGCCCGCCTTCGTATGTGGCGATGGCGACCGGGAAGGAGCGGACGGCACCGCTGCGGCGGCCGCGGACCTCCAGCTTCGCCCATTCCTGCGGGCCCACGCCCGCGCCGAAGAGCGTCGCCGAGATCCGGTTCTGGGCCTTCGCGAAAGCGTTCGGTCGCCCGCCTTTATAGAGCCAGCGGTGATAGTCTCCCCAAAGCTTCATGGCCGTCCTACCCCCAACCCTCATTCGAACATGCGAATCGAAGACGCGAGAAATCGTAGCGGAACGCCGCACCGTCTGCAGCCGTGCAATGATGGGGATTGACAGTGCATGGACCAAATCGTATTTTTACGATGATAACAGTCAGGAGTAGCTCGATGGCCCTCTCGCCCGACGAAATCCGTTCTCAAGTGTCTGCGTCGTACGGTGCTCGCGTGCGGCCGACGCTGGAGGCGTCCAGCGACCTCATCCCACTCATCGATGCGAGCGCGAGCTGTTGCTCAGCTGAGTCCTCCTGCTGTGGCTCCGATGCCGCTGACGTAGACATCACCAACATTGCCCGCCTTTACGCCGATACCGACATCACAGACCTCCCGGCGACGGTCACTGATGTGGCATTCGGGTGCGGCAACCCAACCGCCATTGCTGCCCTCCAGCCCGGCGAAGTCGTGCTCGATCTTGGCTCGGGCGGCGGCATCGATTGTTTCCTCGCGGCGAAAATGGTCGGACCAGATGGCCGCGTCTACGGCGTGGACATGACCCCTGAGATGGTGGCCCTCGCCCGCAAGAATGCCGCGACGGTTGGCGCGACCGGTGTGGAGTTCCGCCTCGGTGAGATCGAGCACCTTCCCATCGATTCAGGTTCGGTGGACGTCATCATCTCCAATTGCGTCATTAACCTCTCTCCGGACAAGCCCCAGGTCTTCCGCGAAGCGTTTCGCGTGCTGCGCCCCGGCGGTCGGTTGCAGGTCTCCGACATCGTTTGGACGCAACCTGTCCCGGCCGGGCTTGAGGCTGATATGGACCAGTGGGCCGCATGTATTGCTGGCGCAATCGAAGAACGCGACTACCTCGCGCAAATTGCGGCGGCAGGATTTACAGATGTCACATCTGTCACGAGCGAGTACTCCGGCGCACGGGGGCTCGCCTCCGCGGACATCGTCGCCTTCAAACCGTAAACGCCGCTACTATCGAGAGTTCATGTGGCCGTTCGGCGAGGCGCTGGTGAACGCGTGTAGCCCACCGCTCGCCTGCCACCGGATACTGGATGGCGATGTCAGCCCACGAGGTCGTCCGCTTTCTTCGCACGCACTATGGTGACCGCGCCAGTGAGCCGGGTCTCCTGGGCAATGGTGAGTGGTCTCAAGCCTACGCCTTCGCACTCGATGGCCGCGCCCTGGTAATCCGCGTCGGCGCACATCCGCAAGACTTTGCCAAAGACGAGGTCATGTCGGCTGTGGCCTCGCCGGCCCTCCCGATCCCGGCGATCCTCGAACGGGGCGAGTGTGCTGCTGGCCATTTCGCGGTGTCTGAACGCGGGTACGGCGTCTTCCTCGATGACCTCGATGAGCAGGGTATGCGGGCAGTGCTCCCCGCGCTCTTTGCAGCACTCGACGCGGTGCGGACCATCGACACCTCTGGCACGGCGGGTTACGGGCTGTGGAGTCCGGCGGGCGTGGCGCCGTATGCCTCCTGGCAGGAAGCGCTGCTGAGCGTTGGCGACGGACCCGAGAATCCCCGCACGCCCGGTTGGCGCGCTGCTCTTCACAGCTCAGCGACTGGTAGCGGCCCATTCAATACGGCCTTCGCGGCGCTGAAGCATATGGCCCGCGAGATGCCGCTGGGACGGCATGTTATCCACTCGGACCTTCTCAATCGGAATGTACTCGTCGATGGTCCGCGCGTAACGGCAGTGCTCGACTGGGGCAACGCCATGTACGGCGACGCTCTCTATGACGCGGCCTGGTTCCTGTACTGGTGGCCGTGGTTCCCTGCGTGGTCACGCATCGATATGGGCGCAGAGTTCATGCGGCACTGGCGCGCTTCCAGTAGCGTGCCTCACAGGTGGCGTGATCGCCTCCTCTGTTACCAGCTGCACATCGGGTTGGAGGCGCAGGCGTACCACGCCTTCAAAGCGCGGTGGACCGAGCTCGAATACACCGCCCGGCGGACTCTGGAGCTCTTGCATGGCAGGACATAATCGCGTCTCCGCCAAAAGTCCGATCCATGCGCGATACTTCTGTGACAATCTTTTGAGAACCTAACGTTCGTGGGTGTCGATTTCGGCCGCATCAGGTACGGTTGATCGTGTTTCGCCCACAATGATGCGAGAGCGGTCCGTTCTGGTTACCGCAGGGAGCGAAGGAAAAAGGGATGACGCAAGATAGTTCCATACCCGCGGCCGAAATCGTCATCGAGGCCCACGATGTCGACAAGATCTACGATACCGGGACGGTCCGCACCCACGCCCTGCGTAAGGTGAGCCTCAGCGTCCCCAGGGGCGAAATGCTCGCCATTATGGGCCCGTCGGGGTGCGGCAAGACCACGCTGCTCAACTGCCTCTCTGGCCTCGATGACTTCGATGGCGGAGTCGTCCTCATCAACGGGACTGACATCAGCCGTATGGCTGATGACCGCAAAACAGAGTTCCGCGCCCGCGACATGGGCTTCGTCTTCCAGACCTACAACTTGCTGCCGGTGCTCAGCGCGGTAGAGAACGTTGAACTTCCGCTCATCGTGTCGGGCATGCGCCCGAAGATCGCGCGCGAGAAAGCGCTCTCCTCACTGGACCGCGTGCACCTGCGCGATCAGGCTAACAACCGGCCCGCACAGCTCTCGGGCGGGCAGCGCCAACGCGTCACGATCGCACGCGCCCTCGTGAACCGCCCGGCAATCATCTGGGCCGACGAGCCCACAGGAGCACTCGATTCAGCTACGGCGACTGAGATCATGGACCTCATCGTCGAGCTCAACGAGGCCGAACATCAGACATGTGTCATCGTCACCCACGACCCCAAAGTCGCGGCACGCTGCCACCGCACTATCCACATGGCTGACGGTGTCATCGAGCGCGAGAACACGCAGGCGGAGATGGCCGCCGTTGCCCTGGGCGGTAACTGACCATGGACGAACTGTTCGGCGTCTCGATGACCGTCATCGCGAGTGTCTGCGTGATTATCACCGCGCTCATCCTGCTCGCCGTCGCGATCGTTGCGTGGCGCAACCCCGTCATGTTCAAGAATGGCCTGCGCAACATCCCGCGACGCAAATCCCAGACGACCCTCATCGTCATTGGGTTGATGCTCTCCACGGTGATCATCACCGCTGCATTTGGCACCGGGGATACGCTCACCCACAGCGTCACGAACGAGGCATACACGATTTTCGGACCGGTCGACGAATTCGTTGTGTGGGACGTGAAGAACCACCCGGCGCCGGAAAATCAGCAGGTGATCCCGCTCGACCAGGCGGCGAAGTGGGAGGAACAGCTCAAGCAGGCGGTCTCGGTCAAGGCCGTGGTGCCGTTCCTCGGCTCAACGATGCCCGTGCTCGATACACGGACGAGGCTCAATGACGCGAAATCGTTTGTCGTCGCATCTCCCGCCGAAGACCTGGACAAACTTGGCGGGCTGAAGGATATCCATGGCCAGGCGGTCACGCTTGGTCCCGGCGAAATCGCGTTGAACGCGGCCCTCGTGGATAAGCTCGATGCGAGAGTGGGCGACAAGGTCCAGGTCTTCTACCACGGCCAGCCGACTGATGTAACGGTGAAGGCTATCGTCCCGAATACGATGTTCGGCGGCACCAATGACACCGTGAACCGCGAGGGCGCCGCCCTCAACTTCGATTTCATGAGCGGGATCACTGGCAAGCATGGCGTGGTCGACATCCTCGCCATCTCCAACGATGGCACGACGCGCGGCGGCCTGAATCGCACTGATGAGGTCAGTGCGGCGATGGACAAGATCCTGCACGGCACGACGTTCAAGACCTTGAAGATCAAGCAGGACACGGTCCACCAGGCGCAGCTCTTCGGCAACATCTTCACGACGCTCTTCATCACCATCGGCCTGTTTGCGATTGCCGCAGGCATCCTCCTCATATTCCTCATCTTTGTGATGCTTGCCGCCGAACGGAAACCCGAAATGGGCATGGCACGCGCCGTCGGTGCGAAACGCCGGCAGATCGTGGAGAGCTTTCTCGCCGAGGGCATGGGATATGACCTTGGGTCGGCGATAGTGGGGCTGATCGTCGGCGTCGGGGTTGCCGCGCTGATGGTCTACTTCGTCAAGCTGTCTATCGGCGATAACCTCGGGCTCAATCTCCAGTTCTCAGTCGCCGCGCGGAGCCTGGTGACGGCGTTCTGCATCGGCGTCATCACAACGTTCATCGTGGTCTTCCTCGCCTCGTGGCGTGCGAGCCGCATCAACATTGTGGCCGCAATCCGCGACCTACCCGAAACGCATCGTACGAACCCCGAGGATGCGACGTGGCGCGGCTACCTTCGCGGGACGATGAATGGATTCGTCGCCTTTGGCGTGGCGATCATTTCGTTCTTCGCCGCGATCCACTTTTCCCAACTCGCGCCGATCTTCATCCTCGCGGCGATTTCGGGCATCGCCGGGCCGTGGCTCCCGATGCTCCGCAACTCCAACTTCGGCGCGCCCTCCTCAGACCGCAAGCAAGGCGACCATCTGCCGCGCTGGCCCTGGATCGTCGGCATTCTCACGGCCGTGATCGGCGTTGGCATCGTCATGCTCGTCGGTTACTTCCTGGCGCTGCTCGTCGTGCGGCTCACCCGCGAGCGGCCGCGGCACACGCTCTCAGTCCCGCTCAAGCTCGTTGGCACATTGATCTCGCCGGTTGGTCTTGTGTTGTCTGCCCTGCAGGAGCGTGGCCGTCAGGTCGCCTGGAGCGTGGGACTTGGGACCACCGGCCTCGCGCTCGGGATCCTGATGATCCAGTGGGCGTACGATGCTGAGCGCGCCTGGCTCTTCTTCACGGGCGTGTCACTCATCCTGCTCTGGGCTGCCGTCACCCTCCGTTACTTCCGCATCCGCGAGCGCCTCTCGTTCACCGTGACAAGCGCACTCCTCCTCCTTGTGTGGTACCTGGGGGGCGCGAATAAGCTCACGTGGCTCACAGGCGGGAACATGAAAGGCGGGGTCGAACTCTTCTTCCTCAGCGGCCTCACGATGGTGGTTGCCGGGACGTTCATCGTTGTCTACAACGCCGATATCGTGTTGCCATTCCTCGCGCGTTTCGGCTCCCGCTTCGGACGCATCATGCCTGCCGTCAAGACCGCGGTCGCCTACCCGCTGACGTCGCGCTTCCGCACCGGCCTCACGTTCGGCATGATCGGCCTGATCATGTTCGTGCTCTCGATGGAAGCAGCTCTGAACACGAACATCAGTAAGACCTTCGCCACTAAAGAAGTGCTTGGTGGTTATAACGTGCGCGTCCAATACAGCGACAACAATCTCAGCAGCGGCATCGAAAAAGATCTAACCACCGCTAACGCCAAACTTCCGGCAGCAGAGCGTGTCGATGTCTCGAAGATAGAGGCGGTAGGGGAGACGCGCACCGTGGCCGGCGATCAGATGACCATTCGGAACCCGCGCGCGACAAGCCAGGAGTGGAAACACTACATCCTCACCGGCGCGGATAGCGGATTCATCAGCAGCAACCAACTGCCGCTTGCCCACCGTGCCGCCGGTTATGCCTCGGATGCTGCGATATGGCAGGCCGTAGCCAGCAACAGAGACTTCGCCATCATCCCCGATGGCCTCACGGGCGGCGGTGGTTTCGGCGGGCCCGTGAATGACCCGCTGACGCTCCCATCGGATTACGTGAAGGACGGCTTCCAGCCGTTCCAGCTCGAAGTGCGCGGCTCTGATGGCAAAGTCACCGATCTCACGGTCATCGGCCAAACCAAGAGTTCCGCGGCGAACTTTTGGCCCGGCATCATCGTGAGCCAGGACAACCTGCTGAGCATCTTCCCGCAGGCACAGGGCCAGGAGTTCTACCTGCGGCTCGCTCCCGGCGTCAACGCCGGCCGCTACGCCAAGAACGTCGAAGCCACGCTTGTCGCGACATCCGCGGATTCGCTGCAAAAGATCATCGACGACAACCAGGCCATCAGCCGTGCCTTCCTCAACCTGTTCGAAGGCTTCCTCGCGCTTGGACTCATCGTTGGAATCGCAGCCCTCGGCGTCATCGCATTCCGTGCTGTCGTGGAGCGGCGCCAGCAGATCGGGATGCTTCGGGCAATTGGGTATCAGCGCCGGATGGTGATGCTGAGCTTCCTCATGGAGTCCGGGTTCATTGCCATCTCGGGCATCGTCCTGGGGCTCGCGCTCGGATTGACATTCGCCTGGAGCCTCCTCAGCAGCGGCAACGTGGGCACCGACACCGGCGGGGTTTCGTACACCGTGCCATGGGCCCAGGTCGGAGCTGTGACGGCCTTCGCGCTAATCGCTTCGCTGCTTATGACGTGGCTACCCGCCCGCGCTGCCTCGAAGGTCCCGATCGCGGAGGCGCTGCGGTACGAGTAGTCGCAGTCGGGTCGGGGCATGCCCGAACCCGAACGCAGGCTCCTAGGACACGCGGTGGAGCGTGTTCCTATCGGTGTGGTGCATCTCAAGTCCCGTGGCGGCGAGCTTGAGCACCAGGTCGGAGGTGTAACTGAACGTACCATCGTCGTTGAACGTGTAGCTGCAGCTGTACGCCGTCGCGGCTGCGCGTTCCAGCAAGTACTTGTTCTGCGAAAGGCCGTAAGACTGAGATCCAGGCTCGGCCGTGCAGAAGATCTGGCGTGTATCGGCCGCCGCCGTGCCACCAGCGAGGATCGCGAGCCCCCTGGGCACCGCAAAGCAGCGCAGCACCTGGCCCGTCGCCTTTTCCCACAGGAGGTAGCCCACCTCATCGTGGAATGGGTCCATGGCCTCTTCACCATGACGCCACGCTGTCATCCCGTAGTTGAGACCTTCCATCGTCTGGTTGCCGTTCTCGACGACGGGGATGGGCCGGAACCATGCCTTCTCGAAGTACGTGGTTTCAGCTGTCTCGATGTCCTTGTTGTGATACGAAAGGTCTACCCCGGCGTTGCCTTCCCAGTTTCCAACCAATGGTGTAAGCGGCCCAAGCCTCGGCATGTCTGCTCCTTATACCTCAGATCTGCCTTGATGGTTCCTCGTAGTTCACCTGAATGCAATGGATGTGCGGCTGTGGATGTGATAATCCCATACGTGAATAGGCCGCAGCTATGAGCACCTGGCGGCCGCACACACAGCAAAGCCGCATCCGAAGATGCGGCTCAGTGGATGGGTCTCGATGTCTTGCGGGCGTCCCCGCCGTATCAAGCGAGGCGGATGAAGCGGGCCACCTTCAGGAGGGCAGCATCGCGCACACCCATGGCCTCCGGCTCACGGTACGTGGATGCAGCCTTGGTGGGGGTTGTCCGTGTAGCACGGCTCTCGTAGTACTCGCGGCGGAACTTGCGGTCATGGGTCTCGGTGAGCAGGACTTTTTGGGCTTCGGCTTCGAATTCGGCGAACATCGCACACCTCCGTGTGTTTGTGA
Source organism: bacterium (assembly GCA_017308185.1). Taxonomy (GTDB): domain Bacteria; phylum Chloroflexota; class Dehalococcoidia; order Tepidiformales; family Tepidiformaceae; genus JAFKFP01. Next base: position 9,841 of record JAFKFP010000177.1, read on the forward strand.
ATGTGCTTACATTCACAATGTAGCCGATCGCTATTAGAAAGTGAACCACTTTCGTATTCGCATAGAAGATGCGTATCGCCCTATTCGGCCCACCCGATAGGCGCCGGCCCCCAGAGGCACACGAGAAATCCATCCGGGCCCATCACCTGGCACTCCATGACGCGCCCCTGGGCATATGGTGGCGTAATAGGCTGGGCGCCGATGCGCAACGCACGGGCGTAGGCGTCCTGAACGTCCTCGACTCCGAAGCGCAGCTCGGTCCCGATGCCCCGCGCCGCGCCCTCCCTCGCGAGAGCGTTGTACCACGGGTGCCCACGGTACGTTTCGTCCGCATGGAGTTCTATCCGCGCCGATCCCGCATAGAGCACCGCGAAGCCGGGGTGCTGCTCTTCGATATCGGCGGCGGCGACGACCGACAGGAAGTACGCCAATCCGGCAATATCCGTGGTCCACAGAATGACGCCAAAAGAAGCATCTGAGGCCAAATCGCACTCCTCGGCCCGCCTCTCGCGACTATAGGCCTCTCAGACATCGTGCCGCACGATAATCAAGCGTCAAGTATCAAGATTCTCACTTGACAGAACAAACAACCTAGTATCAAGGCCGGCCCGGCAGCCTAAACCGGGCGAAATTTCGGGAGTGTCACGTCGCTGTGCCGCTCCCAATCGACCACGACCGGCATGCCCACACGGATGGCCGCATTCGACACGCCAACGAGGTTTGTTGGCAGTCGGGGCCCTTCATCGAGTTCCACGATGGTGACGTTGTAGGGGAGGTCCGGCACAAACCCCGGGTGATAGCGCTGGTGCATGATGCCGAAGGTCCGCACAGTGCCCCGGCCGCTGGCTCGTTCCCACGTGTACTCGGTCGAAAGGCAGCGGTCGCAGTGCTGACGCGATGGGAGCCGAAAGGCCCCGCAATCGCTGCATTTCATCAGCATGAATTCGCCGCGTTCGGCGCTATCCCAGAACGGCTGAGATGCCTCATCGGGCTCCGGCAATGGCTTTTCGGTCGGTGCGTCCGCCATGATTACGACCTCCCCGGGTATGGGCTCAGCACGAGCGCCGCGTGATAGCTGAGGCTCCCGCCGTTGCCAGTCGTAAGCACGAGGTCGTGCTTGGCCACCTGCCGCTCGCCTGCCTGTCCCCGTGCCTGGATGATCGCCTCGCTAATGGGCGTCATGCCCCACATGTAGTAGCCGGAGAGTTCGCCGCCCCCCGTGTTCGTGGGCAGCGAGCCGCCCGGCCCGAGCTTCCCGTCTTCCACGAACGGCCCGCCTTCACCCTTCTTGCAGAACCCGTAATCCTCGAGCGTGACGAGCACCGTGTAGGTGTAACAGTCGTACAGCTCGCACACGTCGATGTCTTCCGGGCCGATGCCGGCCATTCCGAACGCCGTCTTCGCCGCGAGCCGCCCGCCCGTTTCAGTCTCCCAGTCGCTCCCCGCGGCATTGTGGTCGCCCGGGTGGCCCTGCCCCATCCCGTGGATATAGACAGCCGGCTGCGCCATCGAAGCCGCCCGGTCCGGCGGGCTGACAATGACGGCCACCGCGCCGTTCGAGACCAGGCAGCAATCGAGCAGGTGCAGCGGCTCAATGATCCAGCGCGAAGCGTGGTAATCCTCGAGCGTGATCTGCTCGCGCATCTGGGCGAGCGGGTTCATCGTCGCCCATTGCCGCTGGCCCACCGCGATCGTCCCGAGTTGGTCCTGTGTCGTGCCATACAGCGCCATGTGACGCCGCGCCGCCAGTGCATACGGGGTGTTCGCGCCGAAATAGCCTGCGGCTGCGGTCAAACCGGCCATCCCCTTGGGTCGCGATGGATTCCGCGCCGCGCCGCCATAGGCAGCACCTGATGAGCCTCCCTCCTTAAGAGGGTTATCGGCAAACACGCACACTACGTGCGTTGCCATCCCGGCGTCGATGGCCATCGTGGCGTACTGGATCATCTGTGCGGCGGTCGAACCCGCTGCGTTCATATGGTTCACGAGCCGCATCTCGTCCATGCCGAGATAGTTCTGCAGGTTCAGCCCGATGCCCCCGCCCGTCATCCCGGTAATGCCAGGGTTGATCAACAGCCCGTCGATATCACTCTTCTTGAGCCCCGCGTCCGCAATCGCCGCTCGCACCGCGTCTGCCGCCAGCTCCGTCGCCGACTTGCCATAAATCCGACCCATCGGCGTCATGCCAAGGCCGGTGATTGCCGCCGCACCGCGTAGTCGATGTCCCATCTCGATGCTCCTTGGGCCCGATTCTACCCGGCAGCGCGGCCATGTCCACCGGCCCACTCAGGCAACCGCCCGCAGCCTATCAGCGTCATATCGATCGGGCGTTATCCGTTGTCCCTGTCAATGGGGCCTGCCTATACTCGAAAAGCGTCGGGGGTGGGCGGCCGGAGGTTATATGACCGCCATAGCAACAGACTTCGAAACCGTCATAGGCCTCGAAGTGCATTGCCAGCTACTCACACAAAGTAAGATGTTCTGTTCCTGCAGCGTCGATTACTCCGGTGCCGCGCCGAACACGCACGTCTGCCCGGTCTGCCTCGGGATGCCCGGCACGCTGCCGGTGATCAACGAGCGGGCCATTGAGTTCATCTCGCGTACCGGCCTCGCCCTGAACTGCACGATCAGCAGCTTCAGCAAGTTCGACCGCAAAAACTACCACTATCCGGACCTCATGAAGGGTTACCAGATCTCCCAATTTGATCTCCCCGTCTGCCTCGGCGGCTACCTGGATATTGAGGTCGATGGCTACACCCGGCGCGTGGGCATCACGCGCGTCCATATGGAAGAAGATACCGCCCGCCTCCTCCACCGCACCGACGCGGCGACCGGCGAAGGCTACAGTCTCGTCGACGTCAACCGCTCTGGCACGCCACTGATGGAGATCGTCTCCGAGCCGGACATGCGGACGCCCGCCGAAGCGCGCGAATACCTCGTGCGCCTTCGACAGATCCTTCGCTACATCGGTGTAAGCCACGCCAACATGGAAGAGGGCAACTTCCGGTGCGATGCCAACATCAGCCTCCGCCCGCGCGGCCAGGCCGAGTTCGGCAGCAAGGTCGAGATCAAGAACATGAACAGCTTCCGGGCTGTGCACGACGCGCTTGTGTTCGAACAGCAACGCCAGGCCGAAGTCCTGAACAGCGGCGGCACGATCCCACAGGAAACCCGCGGCTGGGTCGATGACAGCGCGATAACCGTGAGCCAGCGCTCGAAGGAAGACGCGAATGACTATCGCTACTTCCCCGAGCCAGACCTGCCGCCCCTTCGTCTCGCGCGAATGTGGGTCGACGATATTGCTGCCGCATTGCCAGAGCTGCCCGCCGCCCGCGACGCCCGGCTTCGCGCACTCGGCCTCAACGAGCACGAGGCCGCGACAATCACCGAATCGCGCGGCCGCGCGGAATACTTCGACCGCCTTGCCGAAGCGATCGCCCTCGGCCCCGAGCGGTCACCGAAACTCGCCGCCAACTGGCTCCTCGGCGAAGTCAGCCGCTGGCTTAATGAACACACGGCCGAAATCGACGAGTTTCCGCTCACCGCCGACGGCCTCGCCGAACTCATTCGCATGTCGGAAGACGGCCAGATCACGGCTGCTGTGGCCAAGGATGTGTTCGAAAAGATGGCAGCGACCGGCAAAGACGCAGCCACGATCGTCGCCGAATCCGGACTCGCCCAGATCTCCGGGGACGATGAACTGACCGAAATCGCACGCAAAGTCATCGCGGCAAACCAGCGCGCTGTCGATGACTACCGGACCGGCAAGGAGGCGGCGCTCAACTCCCTCATGGGCCAGGTGATGCGCGAGACGCGCGGACGGGCGAATCCTCAGACCGTCACTTCGATCCTGAAACGTGAGCTGACCGTAAAATGATGAAGTTCCCTAGCGGTACCGACCTCCAGTGGTATACTTCGGCCCGATGAGCATCCGCCAGATTCGCGAAGCCAACGCCTTCAAGTGGCTGTATCCGGGGATGCACATCAAACGATGGCTCCTTCTGCTCCTCATCGGTGTTTGCCTGATGGGCCTGGGCATCTCGTATGTCCTCAGGGAGGCGTACCTGACCTACACACTGCCGGGCGCCTTCTACTACATCACCCTGCAGTTCATCCCTCGCTGGGCCCGCGGCGTCCTCTTCATGGCGCTGTCGCTCAGTACTGTGGCGCTGGCTACGTGGCGGCTCAACCAATCGCTGCTCTTTGCGTTCGTGCGCCCCGACCGTGGCCAGAACATGGCGGAAGCCATCTACCAGAAGCGATTCCTTAGCCGCGGCCCCAAGATCGTGGCCATTGGTGGCGGGACCGGCCTCTCGACGCTGCTGCGAGGGCTCAAAGAACACACAAGCAACCTCACGGCGATCGTCACCGTGGCCGACGATGGTGGCTCAACTGGCCGCCTTCGGCAGGAGTTCGGTGTGGTCGCCCCCGGGGATATCCGCCAGTGCATCGCGGCGCTCGCCGAATCCGAGCCCCTCATGTCGAAGCTCTTCCAGTACCGCTTCGGCGAGGGCAACGGACTCGAAGGCCATTCCTTCGGTAACCTCTTCATCGTCGCGATGTCAGAGGTCACCGGGAACTTCGAGACTGCCATCCACGAGGCCAGCCGTGTGCTCAACGTGCGCGGCGCCATCCTGCCATCGACTCTCGAAGACGTGACGCTCAGTGCGCGCACCAATGAGAACGAACTGGTGCACGGTGAACACAACATCTCAGAGCGCGGCGGCGGCATTCGCGAGGTGTTCCTCAATCCTGCATCGGCCGAGGCGCACCCGGACGCCGTGCACGCAATCCTCGAAGCTGACCTGATCGTCATCGGGCCCGGCTCGCTCTACACCAGCGTACTCCCCAACCTGCTCGTCGATGGCATTCGCAAAGCGCTGGCAGCTTCGACGGCGATGCGCATCTTCATCTGCAACGTCGCAACGCAGCGCGGCGAGACCGACGGCTTCAGCGTGGCCGATCACCTCAAGGCCATCGAGCATCATGCCGGCAAAGGCATCATTCACGGGGTGCTCGCGAACAGCAACATAGCGGATACACTCCCCGAAGCCTGGCACTCGCGCGCCGTGCCCGTGAGCAACAACGGCATGGGCGCCTTCTCGGATGTCATGCTCGTGGCGGCCGACGTTGTCGCTGAGGAGAACCGTTACCGGCACGATCCCCACAAGCTCGCGGATAACGTGCTGCAGATGTACGATAATCGCCAGTCGTGGGCTTCGTCTGTACGGCAGCGAGTCGCCGGCGAGCCAGTTCTCCTGTCACGGTAAGTATCTTCATGGTTCTTGAAGTCCTTCAGATCATCATTTCCGTCATCCTTATCGGCGTGGTCCTTCTCCAGGCCAAAGGGTCCGGGTTCGGCGCTGCACTCGGCGGCATGTCGGGTGGCGGCGTCTATCGCACAAAGCGTGGACTCGAGAAGACGCTCTTCCAGGCCACGATCATCCTCGTGATAGCGTTCATCTTCGTCTCGTTCCTGAGCGTCCTCTCCCAGAAGTAGTACATGCCCATCACCACGCCGCACTTTCGCCGGCCAGTGGTCTTTCTAGCTGTAGTGGGCGTGATCGCCATCGCGGCGGGGGCCTTCATCGCTTTGCGAATCACGGGAGGCCCCGGCCCCACCACCGCCCCTCAGGGAAGCTCCTACACGGAAGCGGTGGCAGGCGCGTGGCAGCGTATCAACCCCCTCTATGCCAACACGAATGACGCCGATAGCGACCTGAGCCAGCTCGTCTTCGCCGGCCTGGTGAATATCGGCCCCACCGGCCTGCCCGTTGCAGGGCTGGCCGACCTGCCGGCTATCAGCGATGGCGGCCGTACGTATACCTTCAAGATCCGGCCGGGTGCGAAGTGGCAGGATGGCGAACCCGTCACTTCGGCGGATGTCGCATTCACGATCGAACAGCTGACGAGCCCCGACTTCAAAGGCGACCCGAATCTTGCCGCAGGATGGATCGGCGTGAAAGTCGCAACTCCCTCGCCCAATGTCGTGGTGGTCACGCTGCAACAGCCGTCGGCGCCGTTCCTCACGCGGAACGCGACGATTGGCATCCTCCCGCAACACCTGTTGGCGAAACTCACCCCGGCCCAGCTTTACGATGCGCCGTTCAATACCTCTCCCATCGGCGCAGGCCCCTACCGGCTCGAGACAATCGACTCACAGGCCGCGGTGTTGAACGCTAACCCGTTGTACGTCGGGGGGACGCCGGGAATCGCCCAGGTAAGGCTGCAGTTCTACAGTGACTACTCGAGCGCCCTTCGCGCCCTTGAGTCGGGCCAGGCGAGCGGGCTCCTGCTCCAGCAACCCGTCAGCCAGGCACAAATCGAAGCGCTTCGGTCGGTCCGCAACGTCCACGTCGTCCAACCGCAGGGCGGCGATTACACCGTCCTCTACCTCAACAACGACAACGCCACGTTCAGCGATCCTCGCGTCCGCGAAGCCATCTCGCTGGCTATCGACCGTAAGACGCTGGTCAGCCGCGTCTACTCCGGGATTGCTACCCCATCGAGTTCACCTGTTGCACCCGGTTCGTGGGCGTACGACGGCCACTACGACCAGCCCACCGCGAACGTTGAAAAAGCGCAGCAGCTGCTCGCGGAAGCTGGGTGGAAGGAAGATCCGGCCACTCACATCCTCGTCCGGAACGGCGCCGAGTTCCGGTTCACGATCCGGACGGACGACGACCCCACGCGCGTGGCCGTCGCAAACGAGGTGGCCCGCCAGCTTGAGCCCCTGGGCATCCGGACTGTTGTCGCTAGCACGCCGTTCTCCGTCCTCAGACGTGACTTCCTGCAGGACCGCAAGTATGACGCAGCCGTGGCCGATTGGGCTCAGGGCCCTGACCCGGACCCATACTTCGGCTGGCACAGCTCGCAGATTGGGCCTGCTGGTCTGAACCTCGCGAACTACAGTGATAGCGTCGCCGATGCACTCATCGCCAAAGGCCGCACCTCAACTGCCCAGGACGTCCGCACCAGCGTCTACCAGCAGTTTCAGCAGATCTGGCTACAGGCTGCACCGAGCGTGATCCTTGCTTACCCGGGGTACGTCTACGCTTACAGCTCATCGATAAAGGGCGCGCAGTTCGGTGTGCTGTTCACGCCCTCGCTGCGCTTTGCGAACATCCAGGAATGGCATCAATGACCCGCGACCCTTCTGCCACAAGCATCGTGTTTATGGGTTCGCCCGATTTCGCCACGCCGTCATTGCGTGCGCTCGTGGCCGCCGGGTACCACGTCGCCGCCGTGGTTACGCAACCCGACAGGCGAGCCGGCCGCGGGGGCCGTATCCAGCCGCCGCCCGTCAAACGCGCAGCCATGGACCTGGGGCTGCCCGTCATGCAACCCACGACGTTCAAGGAGCCGGCCGCACAGCTCGAACTGGCCGCTTTCCGCCCCGAGCTGCTGGTGGTGGCGGC